>JBEPUG010000021.1:0-29270 GCA_041691695.1 Flavobacteriales bacterium | reverse complement strand
TTGCACCCTTCGTATTACCGCGGCTGCTGGCACGAAGTTAGCCGGTGCTTATTCCAACGGTACCGTCAACCCGGGACACGTCCCGGGGTTTCTTCCCGTTTAAAAGCAGTTTACAACGCGTAGCGCCTTCTTCCTGCACGCGGCATGGCTGCGTCAGAGTTGCCTCCATTGCGCAATATTCCTCACTGCTGCCTCCCGTAGGAGTCTGGTCCGTGTCTCAGTACCAGTGTGGGGGATAACCCTCTCAGGCCCCCTAACGATCGTAGTCTTGGTGAGCCGTTACCTCACCAACAAACTAATCGTGCGCATGGTCATCCTTTACCGCCGGAGCTTTCAAACCAAGGTGATGCCACCTCGGTTGTTATGGGACATTAATCCGGATTTCTCCGGGCTATTCCCCAGTAAAGGGCAGATTCCATACGTGTTACGCACCCGTGCGCCGGTCGTCAGCGGAAGCAAGCTTCCCTGTTACCCCTCGACTTGCATGTGTTAAGCCTGCCGCTAGCGTTCATCCTGAGCCAGGATCAAACTCTCCATTGTAAGTTTGTTTGATCTGACTCTTTTTCAGTGTCTCCCGCGTGAAACCATACGATCCCACGAGGACACTCGCCTTTCTCAGAATGGACAATAAGTCAAAGAACGTTTCAAGTTCCCGGCCTAGACCGGGCTTGTATTTCTTGTTTGTGCGCCTTCCGTTCAAAGAACCTGTTTCGGAAGGGGGTGCAAATGTAGAGCGATCTTCTGATCTGCCAAACGCTCTTGAAAATTTCTTTTCTCCCGCGCTGGGCCTGCCTACATCACCATCCCCAACCGGGGCGCTCAAAGAACGTTTTCGTTGAAAGCGGCTGCAAATGTAGGGCGATTATCCATACGTCCTAATGCAGTATGGAAAAAAGTTCAAGATCCCGGTCAAGGCGTGCTCAGCGCCAAGGGCAAGACCTTGCCGTTGAACAGCTTGTGCCCTTCCAACACAAAACGGGCGATGTAGCCGCCCACCTCTTCTGGGCCCACAGGAGCGGTGTAACCGGGAAAGGCAACACGCAGCATTGCAGTATCCACCGCGCCCAAGCAAATGCAATTGCAGCGCACAGAACGATCCTTCAACTCCTCGGCCATACATTCGGTGATATTCGCCGAAGCGGCCTTACTCGCGCTGTACCCCGCCAATCCTGGGAACTTCACACTTCCCTGAAAACCGCCCATGCTGCCGATGTTGATCACGTGGCCGACGGGATCCCCTCCCAGCAGGTCGCTGAGGGCTTGGGTGAGTAAGAGCGGTACTGATGCATTCAAGAGGAAGAGCCGTTGTAGGTCCTCCATGGTCCAGCCGCCCCAGTCCTCCTTGATAAGCAGGCCCGCGTTGTTGACCAGCCCATGCACTCTTCGTCCCACTAGATGATCTCTGACCTCCGCAATACCCTTGGGTGACGCGAGGTCGAGCTGCAGTGCCTCCAGTGCATCGGCCTTGGCGCCGCATTCGCCTTTCAGGGAGGCCAGCCCTTTCGCATCGCGTGAAATGGCGACCACGCGACAACCGTGTACTTCCACCAAGGCCTTCGCTGTGGCACGCCCCACTCCCCTACTGGCGCCTGATACCACCACAAGGCGTTCACCCTTGGCGTTCGGCACCATCTGTTCCATACTGCTCATTCTTCGTTCGAGGTCTCTTGCGGACCAAGGTAATAGTGACTTCTTCAGCGCTTGCGTCGATCATCTCTACGATCCTCCAGGTCATCCAGGCGTTTGCGTTCCAATGGGTCCATCAGATCCCCCAACTGTGCCATCTGCCGCAGGATCCAAGATTGGCGGGTCTGCACGAAGGCTGAAGGTGCACACGCATTCCAGCGCCTGGGTGATGGCAGGACAGCCGCGATCAAAGCCGCCTGGGCCCGTGTGATCCGCAGTGACGACCGCTTGAAGCAATGCTGTGCGGTGGCTTCCACCCCGAAGCGGCCTTTGCCGGTCTCCGCCACGTTGAGATACAGTTCCAGGATCCGGTCCTTGGACCAAAAGGTCTCCATCAGCACGGTGAACCAAGCTTCCAGGCCTTTGCGGAGAAAAGTCCTTCCCGGCCAGAGGAAAACGTTCTTGGCGGTCTGCTGACTGAGTGTACTCGCACCACGCACGCGCTTGCTACGGTCATTGTGCGACATGGCTTGCTCCATCGCTTCCACGTCAAACCCGAAGTGGTCGAAGAACTTCTGGTCCTCCGCAGCGATCACGGCCAGCGGCATGTCCGAGGTGATCTTGGACAAGGGCACCCACGTACGCTGCAGACCGCCTTGTTCGTTGGCCTGCGTAGCCATGGCCCACGTCACCGGAGGCGGAACGAAGCGCAGTAACAATACCCAAAGCACAGAAACGAACATGGCCCAAAGCCCTGTGACCAAAACCATCCTTAGCGTACGCTTCATCCTTGCAAGTCGTGTGGCAAAGGAAAGCCCCGACGGCGTTCAACCATCGGGGCTTTCAGCAGTGATGCGGATCAGAGCAGCTTCTTCGCCTCGGCCAGCACGGTGTCGTAATCCGGTTCAGTGGTCACTTCCGGTACGACTTGCGTGTACCGAAGGATGCCCTCCTTGTCGATGACGAAGACCACACGGGCTAGCAGTCCTGCCAAGGGGCCATCCACCATGCGCACGCCCAACTTGTCCATGTCGCGATAGCGGAAGTCCGATGCGCCCTGTACGTTCTCGATCCCCTCTACAGCACAAAACCGCTTCAGTGCGAATGGAAGGTCCTCCGAGATAGCGACCCCGAGCGCGCCCATTCCGGAAAGGCGCTCGTTGAAGGAGCGTGTCTCCGCTGCGCAAACGCCTGTATCCACACTGGGCACGCTGAACAGCACCACAGGCTTGCCTTTCAGGCCTGCGAGATCACCCTCCTTAAGGTCTGTGCCCACGAAACGGACGTTCGGCACGGCGCTGCCGATCTCCGGCATCGATCCTTGTAGTTTCACATCAACGTCTTTGAATTTGGTCTTCATGGTCGAAATGTTTTGAAGGTCGGACACGCGTGATGCTGGGCCAACCGTGTTGAATGAATGGAAGGGTCACTGCCTGCCTAACAACAGACTCCGATCATTGTTCCTCCATGATCGCCGGAATGGCCCCTTCATATGCTGCACGGGCATCAGCGATGAAGCCGAAGGATTCGTCATCCACCATGAGCTTGCCCTTGGTGACATGCCCAAGTAGTATGAAGGAGATCTTGCTCAACCGCATCAGGTCAAGGAAGCCTGCCTCCTGTTCCTCGGTGATGCTGACCACCACACGACCTTGACCTTCGCCGAAGAGGAAGGAGTCGGGGCGGATCTCGCTGTCGGTGACGATGTCGAATCCGAAGCCGTTGGGTATGCCCATCTCCACCAGCGTGGTCCAAAGGCCGCCATCGCTGATATCGTGTGCCGCCGTGATGAGGCCGCGCTTGATCAAGTGCGTAATGACCACGTGCACCAAGTGCTCCTCGGCCAGATCGAAGTAAGGCGCGGGTGAGCTGCTGACGTTGTGATGCCGCACGAGGTATTCGCTGCTGGCGATGTCCTCCGTGACCTTGCCGATAAGGAAAATGAGCTGGCCCTTCTCCTGAAAGGCCAGGGTCATGCGCTTGGCGATGTCCTCCACCACTCCGACCATTCCGATGGTGGGCGTCGGGAAGACAGCGACCTCCTTACCGTCAATAAGTGACTGGTTGTAGAAGCTGACGTTGCCTCCGGTGACGGGCGTCTTGAATTCGATGCAGGCCTCGGACATGCCCCGGATGGCCTCCGAGAATTGCCAGTAGACCTCGGGATCGTAGGGATTGCCGAAGTTCAGGCAGTTGGTGACGCCTGCCGGTTCGCCGCCGCTGCACACGATGTTGCGGGCGGCCTCGCTTACGGCGATCATGGTGCCCACATAGGGATCGGCATTCACGTAGCGGCCGTTGCAATCCACGGTGACGGCGAGGGCCTTCTTGCCACCGGCCTCTTTGAGTAGCACAAGGCCCGCATCGCTCGGGGCATTGGTGCTCATATTCAGCGTGCGCACCATACTATCGTATTGCTCGCTCACCCAGCGCTTGCTGGCGACGTTCGGACTGGCGAGCAACTCGTAGGCCACCTGCTCCAGGTCCTGCGGAACGGGGACCATGTCGGTCTTGAACTTGCGGTTCTCCGCGATGCGCACGGGTTCCTTCTTTTCCCGCTTGTAGACCGGAGCTCCACCGCCGAGGACCAGGCTTTCCGCCGGTACTTCAGCCACGAGCTCCTTCTTCCAGAAGAAGCGCAGCGTATCGCCTTTCGTCACGGTGCCGATCTCCACGCAATGGAGGTCCCACTTGTCAAAAATGTCCTTCACCTCCTGCTCTCTGCCCTTTTTCACCACCACGAGCATGCGCTCCTGGCTTTCGCTGAGGAGGATCTCCCAAGGCTTCATGTCGTCCTGGCGCAGCGGCACGCGGTCCAGCTGGATGTCCATGCCGCTCTTGCCCTTGGCGCTCATCTCGCTGGTGCTGCAGGTGATGCCTGCCGCGCCCATGTCCTGCATGCCGATGATGGCATCGGTCTGTGCGAGTTCGAGCGATGCTTCCAACAGGAGTTTTTCCATGAAGGGATCGCCCACCTGTACCGCTGGCAGGTCGTCCATGCTGGTACCGGTGATGTCCTTGCTGGCGAATGATGCGCCGTGGATGCCGTCCTTGCCGGTGGCGCTGCCCACGATGTAGACCGGATTGCCAACGCCGTGCGAAGTGGCGCTGATCACTTTGTCCGCGCGGACGATGCCCACGCTCATCGCGTTCACCAAGGGATTGGTGGTGTAGCAGGGATCGAAGTTGACCTCGCCGCCCAGCACCGGTACGCCGAACGCGTTGCCGTAGTCGCCGATGCCCTTCACCACGCCGCGCATGTGCCAGCGGCTGCTCGCCTGTGTGGAGATGTCGCCGAAGCGCAGTGAGTTCAGTTGTGCGATGGGCCGTGCACCCATGGTGAAGATGTCGCGGTTGATGCCGCCCACGCCGGTGGCCGCACCTTGGTAGGGCTCGATGGCGCTGGGGTGGTTGTGGCTTTCGATCTTGAAGGCGCACGCCCAGCCGTCACCGATGTCGATGAGGCCCGCGTTTTCTTCGCCGGCCTCCACCAAAAGCTTGGGGCCGGTGCGCGGCAGGGTCTTCAGCAGCGCGATGGAGTTCTTGTAGGAGCAGTGCTCGCTCCACATCGCGCTGTAGATGCCGAGTTCCGTGAAGTTGGGCACGCGGCCCAGGACCTCCTTGATGCGTTCATACTCCTCTTCCAACAGGCCAAGCTTCTTGGCGGTTTCGAGGGATCCTGCGGTCGATTCCGCGGGAATGAGGGCGGGCTTCGTCTTTGTTGCCATAGGGAGTGCAAAGAAACGGCATCGCCGGATGGCGACCTGAGGTGGAAGAGGAAGATGTGGCAGGATGGTGACTTAACTAGGTAGCCTGAAGACTGCCGATCGCATGTGAGCCTTGGCAAGCGTTTAGAGCAGAACCGCAAGTCACCTGGCCTGCTTTGGCCAAGAGCTCACCTTACGGTTGGGCCGGAAGACTTGCGGGAACATTGGGTTGACGCAGGGTCCCGAGACGGAAACCTTCTGAAGTGCGAAGTCAGAAAGTACAAGCGAGTTCTATCATCCAATGTACGCCAGCAAACTCCGTTCGATCCGAGCGTTGATGTCCTCCGTATCCGCAGGCTGAAAGGATTCACCCGTGATCCGTTCGAAGAGCTCCACGTAGCGGTCGGTGACGCTTTGCACAAAGGCATCATCCATCGCTGGCACCTGCTCGCCTTCCTTGCCCATGAAGTGGTTCGCGATGAGCCATTCACGGACGAACTCCTTGCTCAGCTGCTTCTGCCGCTCGCCCTTCACTTGGCGTTCCGCGTAGCCTTCCAGATGGAAGTAGCGCGAGCTGTCAGGGGTGTGTACTTCATCGATGAGCAGGATGCGGCCATCGGCGGTGCGGCCGAACTCGTACTTGGTGTCCACGAGGATCAGTCCGCGCTCCTTGGCGATGCGGCTGCCCTCGGCGAAAAGGCCAAGCGCGTACCGGCACATCGTCTCCCATTCCGACGTGGTGCACAAGCCGCGCGCCAGGATTTCCTTCGGCGTGATGTCCTCGTCGTGGCCTTCATCAGCCTTGGTGCTTGGCGTGATCAGGGGCGTATGGAAGGCATCGTTCTCCTTCATCCCTTCGGGCATCACCGCGCCGCAGAGTGCGCGCCCGCCTTGCTGATAGGTGCGCCACGCGTGGCCCGCGAGGTAGCCGCGCACCACCATCTCCACCTTCACCGTTTCGCAGCGATGGCCGATGACCACGTTGGGGTCCGGTGATGCGATGGCCCAGTTCGGCGCGATGTGCGACGTGGCCTGCAGCATCTTCCAGCTCAGTTGGCTGAGCACTTGTCCCTTGTGCGGAATGCCGCGCGGAAGCACCACGTCGAAGGCGCTGATGCGATCGGTGGCGAGGAGAATGGTGCGGCCGTCGGTCAGGTGGTAGACGTCACGCACTTTGCCATGATAGACATCGGCGATGCCCGGCAGACGCAGCTCGGAACGCATCAAGGTGTTGGGGAGACTCATGGGGCCAACTAGTGATTGGTGGCTGGTGATTGGTGATTGGAACTGCCGACTGGCGACTGCCACTGCCTACTGCTGACTGCCTTTGGGCGTTCCTTCTTCATCCGCTTTCCGTGCATTCGCAGGTGGCCGGTTCTCTTCGATGTCCTTGAATGCATTGATCACGCGGGTGACGAGTTCGTGGCGGATCACGTCCTTTTCATCGAGGTCGATCACGGCGATGCCTTGCACACCGCGCAGATGTTCCACGGCGGGCAGCAGTCCGGAGCGCACACGGTCGGGCAGGTCCACCTGGGTGGCATCACCGGTGATGAGGAACTTGGCGTCTCGGCCCATGCGCGTGAGGAACATCTTCATCTGCGGCAATGAGGCATTCTGCGCTTCATCGAGGATCACGAATGCATGGTCCAAGGTGCGGCCGCGCATAAAGGCCAGCGGGGCGATCTGGATGATGCCCGTCTCGAGGTATTCGATCAGCTTTTGCGGCGGCACCATGTCCTTCAGCGCATCGTATAGCGGCTGCAAGTAGGGATCGAGCTTTTCGCGAAGATCACCGGGAAGAAAACCGAGGTTCTCCCCCGCTTCCACGGCCGGCCGCGTGAGGATGATGCGTCGCACTTGCCGCTCCTTCAGCGCACGCACGGCCAAGGCCACGGCGGTGTAGGTCTTGCCGGTGCCTGCCGGACCAATGGCGAAGATCATGTCGTTATCCACAACGGCATCAACGATCCGCTGCTGGTTGCGGGTGCGCGCTTTTACGCGTAGGCCGGCGTTGCCATGCACGATAACGTCCGGGGAATCGCCGCCATCCTCGGTGGAGCCGCCATCACCATTGCCCATGATATCGTCCAAGACCTTGCGTGGCAGCTCGTTGTATTTCACCACGTGCTTCAGCAATTGATCGAAGCGTTCCATGAAGACATCGATCTGCTCGCCAGGTCCGATCAATTTGATCTCATCACCGCGCGCAACGAGCTTTAACTGCGGGAAGAACTCCCGGATGGCCCGTAGGTTCTGATCATTGGGGCCGAGCACGGCCACCGGATCGACGGCCGTGATATGGATGGTTCGCTCGCTCAAGGTCGGGGGCTTTTTCAAACAGTCGGCCCGGATGGAACAGGGCGGCTATTTTTGACCGGCCGAAGGTAATTCGTGCCACCGTCATCTGTTCATGGCCATCGTCACCCTCACCACCGACATGGGCTTTCGCGACCATTACGTCGCGGCGGTGAAGGGCGCCATCCTCAGCCAGCATCCCGAGGCGACGATAGTGGACATCAGCCATTCCATCGCGCCCTTCAACAACAGCCACGCTTCCTTCGTGCTGCGCAATGCCTACCCGGAATTCCCGAAGGGCAGCATCCACATCATCGGCGTGAATCCCGAGGCGGACGGCAAGACCGCACACTTGGTGGTTCGCCATCAGGGCCAGTTCTTCATCGGTGCCGACAACGGCATTTTCTCCTTGCTCTTCGATGAGCGGCCGCAGGAGATCTTCGAGTTGACGATGAAGCTGGACACCGACCACCTCACCTTCCCGACGAAGAACATTTTCGTGAAAGCGGCCTGCCATCTGGCGCGCGGTGGTACGCCCGAGATCATCGGTCGGAAGGTGGCCACGGTCCGCGAGCAGATCAACATCCGGCCGGTGGTGATGGACGAAACGATCAAGGGCGAAGTGATCCACGTGGACCATTACGGCAACGTGGTCACCAACATCACCAAGGCGCTCTTCGATGCCGTGGTGAAGCGTAGGAACTTCAACATCTCCTTCGGCAGACCGATGCACGACATCAAAGAGATCAACAAGACCTACTCGGACGTACCGCACGGGGAGCGCGTCGCCTTCTTCGGCGATTCGGGCTACTTGGAGATCGCGGTGAACAAGGGTGTCACGGGCGCGGGCGGCGGCGCGGCCCAGTTGTTAGGCCTGCGTGTGACCGACGCTGTTCGCCTCGAACTGGAGCCTGTGGTGCGAACCGTGGCACGCGCATGATCGTTCGCCTGGTGAAGATGACTTTTCGACCGGAGGAAACAGAACGGTTCCAAACCCTTTTCGAGGGATGGCGCCACCGCATCATCGCCTTCCCTGGTTGCCGCAGCCTTGAACTGCTGCACGATATCCGGCGACCTGGCGTCTTTTTCACGCGCAGCGAATGGAATTCCCCAGCTGATCTCGAAGCCTACCGCAACTCCGCGGTCTTCGCTGACGTATGGCCTGTTGTAAAGCCCCTTTTTGCCGAACCCGCCCAAGCCTGGTCGACGGCCAGTGAGCACCGCATGACCGCTAAGACACCCGAAAGCCCCAACCCTGCATGAAGTTCCTATTATCCCTCCTTTTCGCATCGCTCTCCTTCTCGCTGCTCGCCCAAACGGGTGCGCAGCAAAAGCTGGATGCCGCCACTGCCGCCTATACCGCCGGGCATCTGGACAGCGCCTTGGTCCTCGTGGATCAAGTGATCACCCTGGCACCGGACCAAGCAAAGGCCTACAAGCTGCGCGGCGACATCCATCAGCGGCAGAAAGCTTTCGATGCTGCCATGGCGGATTACAAGACATCCGAGAAACTGGACCCGAAGGATCCACGGCTCTTCATCAGCCGCTCTGCATTACTGATCACTCAAGGCAATTTCAAGGGCGGGCTGCAGGAGGTCGACAAGGCGCTGGACCTAGACCCGAACGATGCTGACGCGTGGTATGACCGCAGTTGCGCGCTCTACCTCGGCGGGGACGGCGATGCCGCAATGAAAAGTGCGAAAAAGGCAATGGAGATCCGGCCGGACTATGCCGAAGCGATCTACCTGACCGGCGTGATCGAGGGCGAACAAAATGATGAGGAAGCAGGCTTAGCGGACATCGCTCGAGCGCTGAAGTTGCAGCCGAAGATCCAAGGCGGGCTGATGAGTGAAGGCGTACTGCTTTATGAAAGCCGACAGTACAAGGAAGCGATCGCGAAGTTCACGCAGGTCATCAATAGCGACACTACGGAACTGGCAGCGGCGCACTACTACCGCGGCGATAGCTACTACAACCTCGAGGACAAAACGAACGCCTGCGTTGACTTTGCGGTCAGCGCGAGCATGGGTGACCGCGATGCCATCTACATCAAGAAGGCTTACTGTGATACGGACGCGACGAAGATCCCCAAGAAGCCCAAGCGGCAGCCGCGCAAGACGAGCATCCAGTTCTAGCGTAATGTCCGTCGATCAGGCGTGAAGCTTTTTCGCGATTCCGGGTCAGGCCCGGAATGACACTCGTGCTCAGAGATGCTGCTCAAATTCCCACGCACAACGCGTGAATTGGAGCAGCATCTTTTCCTTTATTGTTACATCGGCCATACACAGGGGTCGAGAATTTTCACCTCCCCGAACATTTTCCCGATCCCGCTCATTCATCATTCCCGGTCCACCACTTCTATATTTCGGCCCGAAACGAAACGATGAGCAACGCACGTCCGATATCGGCCTTCATGGAGCAGCACTACTTGCATTTCAATGCAGCAGCGCTCATGGACGCCGCCAAGGCCTACAAGGTCCACAAGAAGAGTGGCAAGAAAATGTTGGTGTCCCTCGCGGGTGCCATGAGCACTGCAGAACTGGGCAAGAGCCTCGCTGAGATGATCCGCCAGGGACAGATCGACATCATCAGTTGCACCGGCGCCAACCTGGAGGAGGATGTGATGAACCTCGTGGCGCACGACCATTACGAGCGCGTGCCGCACTACCGCGACCTTACGCCGACTGAAGAGCGCGCGCTTTTGGACCGTGGCATGAACCGCGTCACTGACACCTGCATCCCCGAGCACGAGGCTTTCCGTCGTTTGGAGAAGCACGCGGTTGATCTATGGAAGGCGGATCATAAAAGCGACAACCGCCGTTTCCCGCATCAGTACTTCTACGAGATGATCAACTCGGGTGTGCTGAAGCAGTACTACCAGATCGATCCGAAGAACAGTTGGATGATCGCGGCTGCGGAACGCAACCTGCCGATCATCTGCCCCGGTTGGGAGGACAGCACCTTGGGCAACATCTTCGCGGGCCATTGCATGAGCGGTGATTGCAAACCCGGCATGATGAAGAGCGGCATCGAATACATGATGTTCCTCGCCGATTGGTACACGGAAAATGCGGGCCAGGACGGCATCGGCTTCTTCCAGATCGGTGGTGGTATCGCAGGCGATTTCCCCATCTGCGTAGTGCCCATGTTGCAGCAGGACCTTCAGCGCGAGACGCCCTTTTGGAGCTATTTCTGCCAGATCAGCGACAGCACCACCAGCTACGGTAGTTACAGCGGCGCGGTGCCCAACGAAAAGATCACTTGGGGCAAGCTTGACATCGGTACGCCGAAGTTCATCATCGAAAGCGATGCTACTATTGTGGCACCCTTGGTCTTCGCCTATATCCTCGATATGTAATCCATCCCCATGGAACGCCGAATCCGCTCTTTCAACACCCTCACGGACGAACTGCGCGACAAGCTGCAGGAACAATATCCGGATGGGATCGATAACAGCCATATCCGCTCGGTGAGCACGCCCAAGGGCGAGAACCTGCGCGTGATCGAACTGGTCACAACAGAGGTGATGTACCTCATCAAGGTGAACGCCGAAAGCCGCGAGGAGATGGATGAATTCCTCGATCAAGACAGTAGCGGCGAGGATAGCAGTGGCGGCGAGGATGTGGAGAGCAACGACGAGCTCGAAGGTGCCGACAATGCCGAGGACGAGGAGGAAGAGGATAAGGATGCCCCCTCGGAGGACGGTGACGAGGACGACGAAGATTGAATGCGGATCAGATGATCAAAAAATCTGATGATCATCTGATGAGCCGCGCAGAGCTGGCGATGCGCATCTGTACCGTTGACCCATTAGGTCGACAATTCACCTAACTCCTTCCCCATGCTCAACGGCCGATTCCACCTCGCCTTCGCTACCACGGACCTCAAGCGCATCAAAGCCTTTTATGGCGGCCTGCTTGGCTGTGCCGAAGGCCGTAGCGCCGAGACCTGGGTGGACTATGATTTCTTCGGGCACCAGCTCACCATCCAGCAAGTGCCGATGGTGACCAAGACCGCCGCGGCCTACAATCCGCAAAGCCACATCCCGAGCGACCATTGGGGCATCGTGCTGGAGCTGGCCGAGTGGCGGAAGATGCGCGACAAGTGCAAAAAGCTCGGCGTCCGCTTCTTCATCGAACCGCAGCTGGTGATGAAGGGCGAAGTGGGCGAGCAACGCAGCTTCTTCATTGAGGACCCCGACGGCCACGCCATCGAGTTCAAGGCGTTCGAGGACGCGGCGAGTCTGTTTCGGAAAGGTTAATTGCTTGAACACTCTCACCCAACTATTGTTCTAATGTAGCCAGTCCTTAGGGGCAGCAAGGTGAATTTCAACCCACCCCTTTGATCGCTATTAGAACAAAGACCCTCCTCTTCCTATTAGCCCTGGCATTGGCAAGTCCTGGCTTTGCACAAGAAGCAACATATCAGTTGTCCAGTCATATCCTGGATATCATACAGGGAAAGCAGGCAGTGGGCGTTAAGATCAGTCTGTCCAAACAGGATAGCAGTGGAACCTGGGCAATCGTGGAAGAAAAATACACCGATGAGAACGGTCGGATCGGGGACTTTCTAAAGAAGACCACCGGTGTTGATCATAAAGGAGTTTACAAGCTGACGTATTTCAAAGGGCCCTATTTCAAAAGTTTGAATGAACGTTCTTTCTATCCCTTTATCGAAGTGGTATTCGAGATCACGGACGACAACCACTACCACGTGCCGATCACGCTCTCTCCATCCAGCTATTCCACGTACAGGGGGAATTGAACGGCCGTATCGCTCCAGCCGGTGGGCCCAATTACTGTGCTCGGCTCGGAGACCCTATCGGCACAAAAGCGAGAGCGTCTGTTCAGGTGATCCCCGCCTAGAGATCATTCTTCCTGTTCGTGGTTTATGCCACGGTGGTGGATCGAGCAGAACCATTTTTAAGCCTCAAGACCAAGCGTACCACTGCCGCTGAATCGCCGCCTAATACCCACTTGACCTTCGCCTTGAAACGCTTCATTGGTGAGTCGCCTATATAGAGTCTGTAATATTCCGCATCACGTCTTTTGTCCACCATCAGGAATTGTGGATGGACCAATGGAAAACCAATGTCTTGGACTGAATCCTTATTCCTTGGGTCTTTCACGCTGATGGTATGCGTAGCATCCCCACCGAATCCGATATTGCGCACCAGGTCCGTATTGGGCAGGATGTTAAGTCCATGGCCCATGACCCGGGTCATGTCCAACTGGTAGGACCAAGAGTTGATGTGGCCTGCATGGACACCATCGAATGTACTAAGCATCTCCCTCCTCTCTTGTCTGGTCAGGAAGAAATCGTGCAACCTCGGACTATTCCTGAGTTTCGGCCAACTCTCGATGTTCACATCATACTTGTTCCATGTCCTGCGCCAACTGGCCCATCCCCATGGTGCGCCATAACCATGGGCGGAGAAATAATAGGAACCATCCTCTTCATTTGGGTAGTCCGACATCAGGTTATTGCCCATGATGACCCAGATCCTTTGATCATCCCTATAGCGCTCCAATAACTCTTGACAGAACCGGAAAAAGGTGGGAGCAGGCAACGTATCGTCCTCCAGTATGATCCCTTCTTCCTCGTGCTCGAAAAACCACGACATAGCTTGGCTTAGGCCTGCACGCAGCCCCATATTCCGATCATTGGCGAGTGTGTGGACCTCGCAAGGCCAATCCACCCTTTGGACCAAAGACCTCACTTCCTCGCATCGCTTGGCTTCCTCCGGTCCCCGAGGACCATCAAAGGCAAAATACAGTTTGGTTGGACGAGCATTCCGGATCGTCTCGAACACCCTTTCGGATGTTTGTATCCGGCTGAACCCGATGAAGAGCACGGGGGTGGTCAACTTGAAAGGAGCCTCTTCCAATGTTGCTTTATCCTGCGTTGCTCTTGGACCAATGTCTCTTTGGGGCCCGAGACCCGTTCGCGCAGGTACTCTGTTACCGTCCCTATCACTTCGTTCTGCCGGATCGTTTTCAGCCATCATTCCCCAAATTCATTATTGCTCGACCAACCTATGCATTTTCCACGGGCCATTACGTGCGCAAGATAAAACCACATCCGCTCTGGAGTTCGGGTTCTCCATTACGAAAGAGGTCAAAAAAACGCGGACCTTATTAAAGACTCACTTTCCGCGGTTATTAAGATCCGGATCCTGACCAACGCCTTGGATGGCTCTGGTGCGAGCCCAAAAAGCCAGCCCCGGTCAGTGCAATTTGGTGGAAGAAAAAAGCCCCCGCCGGATCCGGCGGGGGCTTTCGATTTGGACCAGTCTCGAATTAGAGACCTAAGTTGTCCTTGAATGCTCGGAACTCAAGGTCGTTCATGGCCTTGTCCTTAAGCGAAGCGTCCTGCTGCACCGCCATAGCGAGTTGGTTGCGCACGGCGTCACCATTGTTCGTCCGGGCAGCTATGATAGCGGCGAGATAGTGACCTTTCGCTGTATCCTTCTCGGGCGAGGCGTCCAAGATCGTCTGCGCACCGGCAGCATCACCACCAAGCATCTTAGCCAAGGCGGCATTGAAGGTGTTCATACCAGCCATGTTGCTGTTGGCGCTGCCATAGTTGCCATTCTGGATGTCGATGATGCCCATGTTGTACTTCACGTCGGAACCAGCGGCCGTGGATTTGGCAAACAGTTCAGCGGCCTTGGCGCGGTCGCCCTTCTGACGGGCGATCACACCTAGGTTATTGGTGCTGATCGGGTTATCCATAATGCTGTTCGCCTTTTGGAACTCAGCCTCAGCATCGGCAGACTTGCCTTGCTCAAAGAGGACATAGCCCACGTTGTTCGTGGTGCGGTAGTCTTGGGGATATACACGCTCGGCCTCCTTATAGATGCGCAGTTGCTCATTAAGGTCGCTGGAGAGAGTAGCGGCGTGCAGCATCTCCTCCACGGTCATCGTATCAGGATTGGTCTTGCTCAGGCTGCTGAGTTCTTCGTCACTGTATCCGTTCACTTGGTAGTTCAATTTGATCTCCGAACGGCGCAGCTCTGGCAGGATGTCCTCGGCCAATTCCTTATAGGTAGCACTCATGTTCTTGATCTCCTGCTCGCGCTTGTTCACGTCGGGATACATCTCCAACACGCGCAACACGAGGTCCTTGTCCGCGAATGTGCTGGACTGTACAGCAGCCTTGAAACCTGCCCAGTCCTCACCGCGAGGGTTAAGGGTGTAGAAGGCATTGTCCTTGGCACTATCGATCTTGTTGGCCTTAAGGACGCCTTGGATCCAGCTCTTGCCGGTCGCTGCGCGCTTGTCAGCAAGATTATCGTTCATTTTTACCTCACCCTCTGGGGATGCGTAGGCGTCGATGGTGACACCTTTCCACAGGATTCTTGTGTTCGCCTTATTGGACTTCACAAAATCTGCGACGGCCTTCACATCAGCTTCCTTCATCTCGCTGGGGCGCACCACCTCGGAGGCAACCAGATAGTGGATAGTGGCATCAGCGCTGTGGTCCATTACGCGAACGAAACTGTCCTTTGCCATGATGACATGGTCATCATTCAACATCAGGTAAGGAGTAGTGATGACCCCATCGGCCAATTTCACCGCATCAAAAGGCTTCTCTTTTTTGCCTTGCTTGCCTGTGACCTTAAGCATCAGCTGACTGCGCTCCATGGCGGGCGTGTAGGCCACTTCATCACTGTATGTGAAACTTTTGCCTGTCTCGTAAGGGACAACGGTATAATTCCCGGCAGCTTTTTCACCCTGATAACCGGCCATTTTCAATGGGGTTTCCCCAGTAGCGTAGGTGATCGTTGGGGTAAGTTCCACTTGGGCCTTTTTGTAGAAATACTTCCCCGGGAAATTCCCGTTTATGTTCACATGAACGGTATCACCCTTCACGATCAACGGGTCGGGATCCACCGTATGGGTGATCGTCGAAGCGTATTTGTCCATTTTTCCGAGACCGCCGCATCCGGCGACCACCAAGGCTACAGCGGCCAATACGGCGGCGCCTTTGAGGTGATTTTGTTCCATGTGCTGATCGAGTTGATTGATCGTTTTGCGCGGCAAACATAACCACCTTCCATGCCAATGTGGCGTAGGCAGGTACAGCCAGTTGTGCACATCTTTACGTTTGGATCAGAGGTACTCCACGAAATGGCCTATATGCCGTTCAGTCGCGATCATTGTCAACAACTTCCTATACGCATCCTGATCGTGTAGCAGTTCCATATCGCCAAGGTCCACGACCAAGACCCTGGCTCCGTCCGGTTTTGGCATGTGGTCGAGATAGTGCTCCTACAACCGCTGGCGTGTCGATCGGGATCTTCATAGAAGCTTGGTAGAAAAGGATCGTCCCCGAACTCCTCCAATATCAGGCTGCATCCCATTCCGTCGCGAAGCGTTGGCAAGGGCGGTCTTGCCTGTAACTATCGACCCTTCCACGGCGATGTAAGCGCAAGGCTTCATCGCGCTTGAAGAAGGTCATTGAGCAGGTCCAGCACCGATCGGCCCAGCAGCGGATGGATCAAACCCGGTGCGATATCAGCCGAAGGCCCCAAAGCAAAGGTCCGCTGATGCACTCGCGGATGAGGGACGGTGAGGCCCGGCCGATCGATCACCTCACTCCCGATGAAGAGTATATCCAGATCGATAGAACGGGCGGAGTAGCGCACAACCGGGGAACGCTCACGACCCAATTCCCGCTCGATCGCCATCAGTTCCTCCATCACCGCTTCAGGCGCCAGCGTTGTGGCGATGATGATGGCCTTGTTCAGGAAAAGGCGATCGTCCTCAAAGCCCCAAGGTTCGGTCCAATGGTCACGGCTTTGGGCCACGATAGGACCAATGTGCCTAGCGATGAGCGCTGTCGCCAGTGCCAACATCTTTGCTGGATCGCCCATGTTTCCGCCCAACAGCACGATGACCTCCGTCATGTGACAAAGTAAGGCCAGGGCGACGCATGCCATTCCCACCGGCCAGCACAGATCATCGCCGTCCATGTGATCGGGAGTAAGCCCGGATGTTCGGGTCCTACTTTTGGAACCTCAATTCCACGACCATGCGCCAGTTCTTCAAGTTCATGTTCGCCTCCATGTTGGGCTATCTCCTTGGCGCCATCATTTTCGGGGTGATTTCGGTCATTCTTTTCTTTGGCGCCATCGCCGCGATGGGCAGCGCATTCAGCCTCGAAGGAAAGTCGACATCGGTCCCCTCTTCGAGCGTGCTGCATATCACCTTGGACCAAGCGGTCGTGGACCGTGGGAAGAAGAGCGAGATCAACCTCGACTTCGGTCCCTTCAAGGGCATGAACAAGCTGGGCTTGAACGATATCCTGGATAACCTGGATAAAGCCAAGACGGATGACCGTATCAAGGGCGTATTCATCGACCTCGGCCTTGTGAACGCGGGGTTATCCACCATGAAGGAGATCCGTGACAAGATCATCGACTTCAAAGCGGCCAGCGGAAAACCCGTGTATGCTTTCGCGGATAGCTATAATCAAGGGACGTATTACATGGCGAGCGTGGCGGACAAGGTTTTTCTTGTTCCCCAAGGCGACCTTGATTTCCGCGGCTTACGCAGCGAAATGATGTTCTATACCGGTCTGCTGCAGAAGCTGGGCGTGGAGGTGCAGTTCATCCGTGGCAGCGACAATAAATTCAAGAGCTATGGTGAGGTGTTCACGCGCAAGGACATGAGCCCGGCGAACAAGGAACAGATCTCCACTCTGCTACAAGGCGTGTGGGATAGCTACCTCAGTGACATTGGCGCGCAACGGCACCTGAGTACCTCTCGGTTGGACAGCATCGCCAATGGGCTGCTGGTGCGCAGCGCCGACGATGCCTTGAAGAACGGCATGGTGGACAGTCTCATCTATCGCGATCAGATGCTGGAAACGATCAAGTCCAAACTAGGGTTGGCGATGGACAAGGACATTCACTTTGTTGAACTCCCTGACTACACACGCGCATACGTGGCGAAGGCCAATTCGGAGAAGAGCGTTGGCGAAACAGCAAGTTCCACGCTGCCCAAAGTGGCGGTGGTATATGCCTCGGGCGACATCACCGGAGGGGAGAGCACCGATGGCAGCATCGGTAGTACCACGCTGAGCGAAGCCATTCGCAAAGCGCGCAAGGACAGCACTGTCAAAGCGATCGTGTTGCGGGTGAACAGCCCCGGGGGCAGTGGACTGGCGAGTGACATCATCTGGCGCGAGGTGGAATTGGCCAAGCAGGTGAAGCCGGTGGTGGTGAGCATGGGCGATGTGGCGGCCAGTGGCGGATACTATATCAGTTGTGCGGCCAGCAAGATCTTTGCGGAGCCTGTTACCATCACAGGCAGCATCGGGGTCTTCGGTATGATCCCCAATATGCAAAGCTTCTTCAACGACAAGCTGGGCATCACCTTCGACGGGGTGCAAACCGACAAATACGCCGGCATGATGACCGTGAACCGACCGTTGACGGACGAGGAGAAGGGTATTATCCAAGGCTATATCGATCGATTCTACTCCACCTTTACGAGCCGCGTAGCACAAGGCCGTGGGCTTACGGTAGCGCAAGTGGATAGCATAGGTCAAGGTCGTGTATGGACCGGAACGGAAGCCAAGCGCATTGGCCTGGTGGATGAGATCGGCGGATTGGAGGATGCCACCAATGCGGCAGCGGCCATGGCCGATCTGGGCGAGGGCCAATTCCGCACAGTGGGCTACCCCGAGCAGAAGGACTTCTTCCAGGAACTGCGCGAAGGACTCAGCGTGCAGACCAAGACCTGGCTCACGCAGGAGGCCTTCGGTTCGGACGCAGAACTCGTGCAGCAATTCCAAGCCGTGCGCAAAGTGCGCAGCATGAGCGGGATCCAGGCCCGTATGCCTTACGATCTGGATATCCACTAAGGGACCGGTAGGGTACAAATAACACGGGTCCGGTTTTCACCGGACCCGTGCACCCATAACCCATATCAAAACCCGTCCAGTTCAACGGCGGCTCCTACGGATAGGTTTCGATCGATCATGATCATTCCACTTCCACATGATAGCCACTATGGTTCCGCACATTGAGCACTCTACCATCGGCCCACACAAGGTATTGGCCCTTCACGCCGAGTAGCCGCCCTTCGATCACATCCAACTTGTCCAGTTGGACGTTAACCAGTTTCGGTGGTACCGGGGGCAATGGATAGGCCAAGTCCAAAGGTTCCTCCTCCGGAAGCATGTATTCGTGAAGCGCAGGATCCACCTCGGCAAGTGCCTGCTCCCGGGCCAATAGAAGCGGATCCATACCCGCCTCGCGTAGCATCAACATGGCACGCCAGTCCGTGCGGTCTGAGAACAGTCGCTTCAGGTCGCATTCGATGGCCCCTGCCAGTTGGCGGTAAGGCACGCGCGCGATCGGCACGGCCAACTCCGCGCCTTGGTCGATCCACCGTACCGGCATCTGTGTGCTGATCGTCACTCCCACCTTTATTCCTCCAGTGAAGGCGAGATAGACAATATGCTCTTGGAGATGATGGTCCAGCTCCCATTGGATGTCGCGTCCTTCGTGGAGATGAGCACGGCAGAGTTCCGGGCGGATGATGCAAGGGCTGGCCTCGGGCGCATCACGGAAGCAAGGATAACAGAGCCCTTGTCCGTAGAACTTCTTCACGCGCATGCCGCAGGAGATGCAAGTACGCGCGCCGGTGAATCGGATGGTGAATGGACCACCCATTCGATCGGCCAACGGTAGGATATCGACCCCAAGACGCATGGCATATTCCACGCGGCTTTTCGACCCATCGGCATGAAGGCCAACAAGCATCTTGCGCAAGGTTGATCCATCCATAGTGTGCCCGTGTATTAACTTCCCCACGAAAGTAGGAGCATCCTCCAACCCACTATGCCCGTCAACGCGCTGTTCTCCTATCTGATGAAAAAGCGGCTGCAGCAGATCGAGCTGTTCCGAGACAATCCGCATGAGGCACAACTGGAGGTGTTCCACAGCCTGATCGATTCTGCGCGCTATACCGAATGGGGCCACCAGTATGATTATGCGGGCATACAGGATGTGGACACCTTCCGCGAACGGGTGCCACTACAGACCTACGACCACGTGAAGCCATGGGTCGACCGCATGCGGGCGGGGGAACAGAATCTGCTTTGGCCAACGGACATCCGCTGGTTCGCCAAGAGCAGCGGCACCACCAACGCGAAAAGTAAATTCATTCCGGTGAGCCGGGAGGCCTTGGAGGAATGCCACTACAAGGGCGGCAAGGACCTGATCGCGCTGCACTACAGCATGTATCCGCAGAGCAAGCTGTACTATGGAATGACCATGGTGATCGGGGGAAGTAGCGCTACCGAGCCTCTCCGCAGCGATGCCTACACCGGTGACCTCAGTGCCATCATCATCCGGAACCTGCCGTTGTGGGTGGAATTGCGGCGAACACCGGTGATAGAGACGGCGCTGATGGAGAACTGGGAGGAGAAGGTGGAGCGCATGGCCCGGGAAACGATGCGCGAAGATGTGCGCAGCATCGTGGGCGTTCCGTCTTGGACGCTGGTGGTACTGAAACGCGTGCTGGAGTTGACAGGCAAAAAGAATATGCTGGAAGTGTGGCCGCAACTGGAACTCTTCATGCATGGCGGGGTCAGCTTTGGCCCTTACCGCGAGCAGTATCGCCAGCTCTTTCCCTCGAACGGAGTGAACTACCTGGAGAGCTACAACGCCAGCGAGGGCTTCTTCGGCATTACCGACCAACAGGGTGCTGATGACCTCTTATTGATGCTGGACTACGGCATCTTCTTCGAGTTCATCCCGATGGAGGAATTGGATCGGGAGCAGCCGCGAACCAAACTGCTGCACGAGGTGGAGACGGGACGTCATTACGCTATCGTGATCAGCACGAACGCGGGACTCTGGCGCTACATGCCAGGTGATACGGTGCGCTTCACGCATGTGTCACCCTATCGGATCCAAGTGAGCGGGCGAACACGGAGTTTCATCAATGCCTTCGGTGAGGAGTTGATCGTGGAGAACGCCGAACGTGGGGTCGCTGCAGCTTGCGAGGCCACGGAAGCCGTGGTCCGGGAATACACTGCAGGCCCGGTGTACATGGGATCCGATGCCCGTGGCGGACATGAATGGGTGATCGAATTCCAGCACCCTCCGATAGATCTTGAGCATTTCACCACGGTGATGGACGAGACCATGCGTGGCCTAAACAGTGATTACGATGCTAAACGAAGCACCGGCATGGTCTTACGCCGCCCCCTTGTGCATGCGGTACCCGAGGGCACATTCCATGAATGGATGAAGGCGCGCGGCAAACTTGGCGGTCAGAACAAGGTGCCCAGGCTTTCCAACGACCGATCGGTGCTGGACCAGTTGTTGCTCGCAGTGCACGCATGAGATCCCCAGCTGCCGTGTTGCTCCTCTTAAGCTGCACGTCGGTCTTTGCGCAAGCGGACACGACGCACTGGACCGTTCCGGGTTTCTTCGATCTCTTCACCACCGACGAGTTGGGCCAGCTCTATACGTTGCACGGCAACGACCTTGATCTCTATGACCCGCATGGCAAACACCTTGCCCACAACAGCTTCAACACCTTCGGGCCGATATCGCGCATCGACGCCTTCTCCTCATTGAAGCCCATGATCTATTCCCGGGCCCAGGGTCAACTGGCGGTGCTGGACAATACGCTGAGCATGCAAGGGAATGCCACCAACCTCAATGCGCTCGGCCTGCCCCAGACCATCTTGTCCTGCACGGGCGTGCAAGGCTGTTTCTGGTTCTTCGATGAGCGCGACCTCCAACTGATGCGCTTGGACGGACAGTTGAAGACGTTGGCCAATACCGGCCGACTGGATCAATTGCTGGGATTCACGCCAGCCCCTACTTATATGACCGAGCACGACAGTAAGCTGTATATGGTGGACCCCGAACGCGGCGTGCTCGTGTTCGACCTCTTCGGAACGTTCATGCGCACGCTACCGATCATAGGAGCAGAGACCATCCAGGTCCGGGACGGCGTGATCTGGTTCGTGAGCGATGGCACGATGAACCGCTATGATATGCGCCTGCTGAGCACCGATGAAGTGCTATGGCCCACTTCTACGGACAGCCTCGCAACGCGCGACGCACGGATCGAGCATGGCCGCCTGTACCGGCTGATGCCCGACCGTATCCTCGTGGACCGGCTGGCTCCTTGAGCAACGCTGCAAGACAAAGCCTACCGGTACTTTTCCACAGAACACGGCAGCTTCCGTCGGACGGGGTATTTTCGCCATCCTTCAAGAAGACCATCAACATGCACATCGCGATCGCAGGCAACATCGGCTCCGGCAAGACCACCTTGACCAAGCTGCTGGCCAAGCATTACAAGTGGGACCGGCTCGAAGAGGCCGTGGACAACAACCCCTACCTCTTCGACTTCTACAAGGACATGCAGCGCTGGAGCTTCAACCTGCAGATCTTCTTCCTCAACTCGCGCTTCGAGCAATTGCTGGAGATCCGCAAGAGCGGC
The DNA here is from genome assembly GCA_041691695.1 of Flavobacteriales bacterium. GTDB lineage: Bacteria > Bacteroidota > Bacteroidia > Flavobacteriales_F > PHOS-HE28 > PHOS-HE28. Next base: position 7,159 of record JBEPUG010000021.1, on the reverse strand, counting down.
CGCAACGTGATACAGGACCGCACCATCTATGAGGACGCGTACATCTTCGCGCCCAACCTGCACGCGATGGGCCTGATGACCACGCGCGATTTCGAGAACTACTTCCGCCTGTTCAAGAACATGGACAGCGCGGTGACCCCACCGGACCTTATGATCTACTTGCGCGCCAGCGTGCCCAACTTGGTGAGTCAGATCGCCGAACGCGGACGCGACTACGAGAGCAGCATCAGCATTGATTACCTGAAGCGCCTGCACGAACGCTATGAGGCGTGGATCACCACTTACGATAAAAGCAAGGTGCTCATTATCGATGTGGATGAGAACTCGTTCCACACCAATCCGGAAGACCTCGGGAAGATCATCAACTCCATCGACGCGGACGTGCACGGACTCTTCCCTAACGAAGTACCGACCAAGCCTACCGCGAAGAAGAAAGTGGCGAAGAAGAAGTAGGATCAACACACGAATGAAAAGGGCGCTTCACTGTTGTGAGGCGCCCTCTTCGTATCCAAGCCTCTCGCGCCGATCAATGCACCACCACCATACGTTTGGTGGCCACAACATCCGAAGTGCGCAAGGTGTAGTAATAGACCCCTGCTGCCAAAGCGCGCGTATCGATGTCCACCTTGTGCGTTCCCGGAGCCGTGCTGCCCGCGGCCAAGGTGCGGATCGGCGTGCCGCTCATGTCCAACAGTTCCAAGGTCACATTCACGGTGCGCTTCACACTGTATTCGATCTGTGCAGTGGACATCGCCGGGTTGGGGCTACTCTGGCCAAGGCCCACGCCATTATTGATCTCGTTCTCGGTGATGCCTTCCGTGTTATTCACTTCCAAGCGCACCATGGGCGTGGTGGAAATGGAATACCACGTAGCCTCGGAGCCCCGATACAGCAACGAGGACTGTGGAATGCTCAATCCGCTGGTGCCCACCATGACCGAAGCACCGCCAAAGTGCTGGAGCACGACGAGATAATCGCTTCCGGCTTGAAGCTGGTAGGGCGAGTCGAAGTAGAGGGTCACGAAGTTGCTTCCACCGATCGGAGAGAGGTCATCGGTACTTAAGATGTGATAGCTGGTCTCGGCGATGGGGGCGCGGGTTGCATCCAGCAATTGCGCGTTCACTTCCACCCCTACATCGGAACTCGACGAAAAGCACACCAACACTTGGGTCGCATAGTCATTCGCTTGCGCATACATCCAGTTGCCAGCGAGATAAGCGCTTTCGTCCCCCACCTCCCCCGTTCGCACGCCCCTATCGCGGGCATATATGAAGTCGCTCACTTCGATCTTCGCCGAATCCGCATTGTTCGTGGTGTCCACATCCGCGTCGCTGGAACCCACGCTGTAGAAGATGAAGTGGTCACCTATGGTGGCCGTAGGTGTCCACAGCGGGCCGAACCAAGTGACCGAATCACCCGGCGCAACGGTGCCTAGCGAACCGCTCTCAGCATAGCCGTCCGAAGTGCTGATATGTGCCACCACATTGCTCGCTGGCAGGTAGCCCGCGTTGAAGAAGGTCATATTGACCGCCAAGGGCCGAAGTTCCGTGGTGGGATAAATGGAATAGGGCACAGAATCGAAGGAGGCCGCGGTGTTGAAGTTCCACGTGCTGGTCGAGGCAGAGATCATGGACAGTTCATGGCCTGGCTGCGCCAACAGCGCCACATCATCCACCATCCAAGCATAGTCGCAGTTGCCCACGTAACGGAAGCGGATCCACACGTTGAGTTGAGAGCCCGCCACTTGGCTGATGTCCAACGTGAACAGCTCCGGATCCGCTGTGTATTGTCCCGTTAAGAGCTGCGTGTTCACCTCGTAGGGTACCCAAGAGAGGTTGTCCGTGCTCACATCCACGAATGTCTGACCTTGGAACTTCCGATAGAACTGCTCAAACTGGAGCTGGACATGTGCCACTGCGCTCAGGTCAATGGAGGAAGTGGTGGCGATATAGCCATTGTCCACATTACACATCACATCCGAATCGAACAGGGCAAAACCATTGGATGCGGAAGTGGATTGAATGGCTGGGATGGCATAGTTCCCGACCGGTCCTGTGGTGCCGATGACCCAGTTATCATTCGTGCCATTCAATGCTCCGATGGTCCAGTTGGACGGGTTGGAGAAGTCATCTGTCCAGATGGGATCGGTGCGATGATGGGCGACCGATGCCAGCGGGTGTGCGGCCGTCACCGGCGGAGTGGCGTTGCGCAACATGGGCGCGGCAACGTGCTGAGCTTGTGCAGGAAGGCTGGATGAAACAAAAGCGAGAACGACAAGGGCACTGGCGTAGCGTTTCATCATGAAGAGATGGTGTTTGTTGCCCCTAAAACTAACCATTCGCGGAAGTGCTGAACGAAAAAGGGCCGCCATAGCGACCCTTTTCTCTACAGTTCCATGGACCGATCTCAATGCACCGAAGAGGTCCATTGAGCGTTGGTCGGCACATTCACATCGGAAGTGGGAGCGCCATTCACCGGCGCTACCACCGAACTGTCCGCGTTCTTCATCACCCCTGCATGCTGGTCCAACTTGGGCAGATGTGGTGCGATAATGAGCGCCACAATGGAGGTGAGCTTGATGAGGATGTTCATGGATGGTCCACTGGTGTCCTTGAATGGATCGCCTACGGTGTCCCCAGTAACGGCGGCCTTGTGCGGCTCGCTGCCCTTTTGGTGCGTTACCCCATCGATGAGAACGCCCTTCTCGAAGCTCTTCTTCGCATTGTCCCAAGCGCCACCGGCGTTGTTCATGAACATGCCCATGAGCACCCCGCTCACAGTGATGCCTGCGAGTAATCCGCCCAGCGCCTCTGCGCCAAAGGCGAAGCCGACCACCACTGGTGAGAGCAGCGCCAATGCACCCGGCGCGATCATTTCGCGGATCGATGCCTTGGTGCTGATGGCCACGCACTTCTCATACTCGGGTTTGCCGGTGCCTTCCATGATCCCGGGGATCTCGCGGAACTGGCGACGCACTTCTTTCACCATTTCCATGGCTGCTTTGCCCACTGCGCTGATGGCGAGCGAGCTGAAGAAGTAAGGGATCATGGCGCCCACGAAGAGCATGGCCAGCACATCGGCCTTATAGATGTCGATCCCTGTGATGCCCGCCAGGCCGACGTATGCGGCGAAGAGCGCGAGGGCGGTCAATGCCGCGGAAGCGATGGCGAAGCCTTTGCCTGTTGCAGCAGTGGTGTTACCTACCGCGTCCAAGTTGTCGGTGCGTTCACGCACTTCCTTCGGCAAGTGGCTCATTTCGGCGATACCGCCTGCGTTGTCCGCGATGGGACCGAAGGCGTCGATGGCGAGTTGCATGGCCGTAGTGGCCATCATGCCGGCCGCTGCGATAGCCACGCCGTAAAGACCCGCCAATGCGAAGGATCCGTAGATGCCGGCAGCGAGGATCAAGATCGGAAGCACTGTGCTTTCCATGCCGATGGCAAGACCACCGATGACGTTGGTGCCATGACCGGTACCACTTTTCTGCACGATGCTATTCACCGGACGGCGGCCCATGCTGGTATAGTGCTCTGTGACGAGGCTCATCAAGGTGCCCACCACGAGACCGAGGATGATAGCGTAGTAAATGTGCGTGCTGGCGATCACGAGGTGGATGTCTCCGCGAACGAATTCAACCGTCTCCGGCAGCATCCATTGGATCACGAACCAGCTGGTGAGAGCGGTGAGGATCATGGCGCCCCAGTTGCCCTTGTTCAAAGCCGCCATCACGCTGTCGCTGTCCTTATCGATCTTCACGAAGAAGGTGCCGATGATGCTGAAGAGGATGCCAAGTCCGGCGATCACCATTGGGAGCAGGATCGGTGCGATGCCACTGAAATTGTCCACGCTTATCACCTCGCGCCCGAGAACCATGGTGGCGAGCATGGTGGCCACGTAGCTACCAAAAAGGTCAGCACCCATGCCGGCCACGTCGCCTACGTTGTCACCCACGTTGTCCGCGATGGTCGCGGGATTGCGCACGTCATCCTCGGGGATGCCAGCCTCCACCTTACCGACCAGGTCCGCGCCCACATCGGCGGCTTTGGTATAGATGCCGCCGCCTACACGGGCGAAGAGAGCGATGGACTCGGCACCGAGCGAGAAGCCCGCGAGCACCTCGAGGCATTTCTCCATGTTCGGCACGGCCGCACCGGAGACATACATATGGAAGAAGATGATGAAGAGGAAGCTGAGGCCGAAGACCGCGAGGCCTGCCACACCGAGGCCCATCACAGTGCCGCCGGTGAAGCTGACACGCAGCGCTTGCTTCAAACTGGTGCGTGCGGCCTGTGTGGTGCGCACGTTCGCCTTGGTGGCGATGCTCATACCGATCCAGCCCGCGAAGGCGCTGAATACGGCACCGCAGAGAAAGGCAATGGCCACAAGCCAGTCGGTGTGTGCCTTCACGGCCTCCAACGTGGAACTCCACGCTAACAGCGCTGCGGCGACTACCGCATACACGCCGAGCACACGCCATTCGGCCTTCAGGAAAGCGCTGGCACCACGTGCGATATAGCCAGCCAGTTCCTGCATGTTCGCGTCCCCCGCATCCTGCTTGCTCACCCACATGGCCTTGCCGATCATCACCGCCAGGCCGATCAATCCCAGAACCGGGATATAGTACATCAGTTCAATTCCCATGTCCTTTCTGCTTGCTTATGTATCGTCGTATGCTAGGGCTATCCCGCGAACGGGGGCGCGAAAATAGAACTTCCAGCGATCGGAAGGTTCACCGACCGATCGCCTTCCCGGTCCTTAAGCCACGCTTAACCTTTGTAGAGCACTGCCTTCACGGCTTTCACCGTGCGTTCCACGTTGGGGATCGAGGCGTCGATCAAGGGTGGCGAGAAAGGCAAAGGCGTATCTGCCTGGGTTACGCGGCCCACCGGGGCGTCCAAGTGGTCGAAGGCGTGCTTCTGGATCTGGTAGGCCACTTCACTGCTGATACTGCCGTATGGGAAGTTCTCGTCCACCACCACAAGGCGGTTGGTCTTCTTCACCGAGGTAACGATCGTGGCGATGTCCAGCGGGCGGATGGTACGCAGGTCTATCACCTCGCATTCGATCCCCTCCTTGGCCAATTCCTCCGCAGCGCCGAGGGCCACCTTCATCATCTTGCCGAAACTCACGATGGTGGCCGCAGTGCCGGCGCGCTTGATATCCGCCACGCCGATAGGCAGCAGGTATTCCCCATCGGGGATCTCGCCCTTGTCGCCGTACATGCGCTCGCTTTCCATGAAGAGCACCGGGTCGTTGTCGCGGATGGCGGCCTTCAAAAGTCCCTTGGCATCGTAGGGGTTGCTCGGGGTGATCACCTTCAGGCCAGGGATGTTCGCATAAAAGCTCTCATAACTCTGACTGTGCGTCGCGGCGAGTTGTCCCGCACTGCCGTTACCGCCGCGGAAAGTGATGGGCACATTGAACTGGCCACCGCTCATCTGCAGCATCTTGGCCGCCGAGTTGATGATCTGGTCACTGGCCAGCACCGCGAAGTTCCATGTCATGAATTCCACGATGGGACGCAAGCCGTTCATGGCCGCTCCAACCGCAACTCCGGTAAATCCCAGCTCGCTGATCGGCGTGTCAATGATGCGCATTTCGCCGAATTCCTCCATCATGCCTTTGCTCACCTTGTATGCACCGTGGTACTCGGCCACCTCCTCGCCCATGAGGAAGATGTTGGGGTCTCGGCGCATCTCTTCGCTCATGGCCTCATTGAGGGCCTCGCGGAATTGTACGGTTCGCATGGACAGGGTCTTTATCACCGGCAAAGGTACCGCCCAAGGACGAAGCACCTGCGCTCCCCTCTTCGATCACCGATTGAAGAACGGACCCATGTGACTTTCAGGGTCGCCGAATTGCGTTGGGCCTTTATGAAGCAGATCTTCAGCGGCCCACAACCATGCGCTGTTTCCAGGTGCTTTCCCCCGCCGTAACACGCATCAGGTAAACACCATCCGCCGCACCACCAAGTTCCAGCATCGTATCGATCTTGCCATCGGCCACAGCTATTTGTCGGGAAAGCACGTTCCTGCCTGTGGCATCTATCAGCGCTATCTCTGCGCTGACAATGTTCTCGTCACCGACGTCCAGCGTCAATTCCACCATATTTCCGTTGTTGGGATTGGGCCAAAGCGCCATGCCGTTCGCAGCGTCCCTTTCCCCTATGCGTTGCTGCATCATCGGGCCTTCGGCGAAGCTCAATCGGCAAGCCGGTCCATACGCGTTCGCCGTGCCATTCACCTTGGCCCGCACGCGCACGTTCAACGCTGGCAAGTTGGGCACTTGGGCCATAGGATAAGGACCCAGTTGCGGCGTGTTCCGCACGAATTTGTGACTGAAGCTTCCATGGGGGTCGAACAACCAGAATTGGTACTTCGTGGCATTGGCCACAGGTGTGCAGACGAGTGGCACGGCGAGCGAATAGTCTTCAAGGTCACAGCTTTGCGGAGCGAGAGAGACCAGACCTAGGGGAAGACCGAAATCCGCACCGGTATAGCTTGTTGATCCGAATTGTCCATTCGCGTCCAAGATCCGTTGGCCATTGATGTCGGTAAGTACGTATCCGCCGCCGTCGATCCCATCGCCGCCGCTGTCGAACATGCGGAAATGGTAACGATCACTTCCCATAGTGTCGCCCAAGCATATCGTGTCGCTTACCAGCATATTGGCCTGTGCCGCGCCGGGTCCACCGCTGGCCACCAGCACTTCGTTCTCATCGGTGATGGTCCACGTGGTCTGCTGCGGCTGGCCGTCGGTGTGGATCGTCAACACGACCTGGTTTCCGCTGCAAGGGGGAACGTTGTCCCCGATGATTCCTTTGACGATGTACGGGGAAAAGATGTTGCCCGTATTGAAGAATTCACCTCCGACATACAGGTTGGTTCCGAGCACCGCCAACGCCTTGACAGTACCGTCCGTGCCGGAACCCAATGCGGACCAATTGGTACCGTCCCATTTGGCGATGTTGTTAGTCACAACTCCACCCGCCTCGGAAAAACTCCCAGCCACGTAAAGCTCGTCACCGTTCGTGGCCATTGTCAGGACTGTGCCGAAGTTGGTGAGTCCAGCTCCCAATGCGGACCACTCGGTGCCGTCCCATCGCGCGAGATCCTTCGCGGGAATACCACCTGCGGTATAGAATGAACCCCCTGCATAG
>JBEPUG010000020.1:0-30289 GCA_041691695.1 Flavobacteriales bacterium | reverse complement strand
TTACAACTCGAAATCATCTTCAACGACCGATTGACACACTTGTCCTAACAGACCCGAAAATGAAATTGTAAGAATTTTAGGGAAACCCGATTTTGAAAATGGAAAAACAATGACCTACTGCTTCGACATTAATGATCATCATAAAAAATACAACAACTGCGATGGCTCTTATCTTACCGTAGACTTGGACCATGACGTTCCGGCTAAATACAGAGTTACTTTCACTTGTGTAGAACCAAATAAGTAACCGGCCCGGTTCTTTCGTTCTGTTCAGATCACTATTCACCAGCCACCAATCACCAACACGGAGTTCAGACGTGATGCGCTACCGCGTCGTCTTTGTTGACCGGAAGTACTTTCGCCATCCGAATAAACCCGACAATCCTTTAGCATGCAGAAGATCAAGGTGGCGAATCCCGTGGTGGAGATCGATGGTGACGAGATGACACGCATCATCTGGAAGTGGATCAAGGAACAACTGATACTGCCCTACGTGGATGTGCCTCTTGACTACTACGACCTCGGTATTGAGCACCGCGATGGCACCAGCGATCAAGTGACCGTGGATGCTGCACATGCGATCCAGAAGCATCATGTAGGCATCAAGTGCGCGACCATCACACCTGATGAAGCACGCGTAAAGGAGTTCGGCCTGAAGCAGATGTGGAAGAGCCCCAATGGCACCATCCGTAACATCCTCGGAGGGACCGTGTTCCGCGAGCCGATCGTGATCAGCAACATACCGCGTCTCGTGCCCGGCTGGACAAAGCCGATCGTCATCGGTCGCCACGCATTTGGCGATCAATACAAGGCCACCGACGCCGTGATCAAGGGCAAGGGCAAGCTCACCATGACCTTCACCCCGGACGAAGGCGATCCCACAACCTGGGATGTCTACCAGTTCAAGGGCGATGGTGTGGCGATGAGCATGTACAACACCGACGAGAGCATCGAAGGCTTTGCGCATAGCTGTTTCAACCTCGCGTTGGAGAAGAAGTGGCCGCTCTATCTCAGCACCAAGAACACCATCCTGAAGAAGTATGATGGTCGCTTCAAAGACATCTTCGAGGACATCTTCCAGCAACACTACAAGACCGGCTTTGATGCTGCGGGGATCACCTACGAACATCGCCTGATCGACGACATGGTGGCCTCTGCAATGAAGTGGAGCGGTGGCTTCGTCTGGGCCTGCAAGAACTACGACGGTGATGTGCAGAGCGATATCGTGGCGCAGGGCTTCGGCTCGCTGGGCCTGATGACCAGCGTGCTGATGACACCGGACGGAAAAACAATGGAGGCCGAGGCCGCCCACGGTACTGTGACGCGCCACTTCCGCCAGCATCAGCTAGGCAAGCCCACCAGCACCAACCCTATCGCGAGCATCTTCGCCTGGACGCGCGGACTCGCCTTCCGTGGCAAACTTGACGGCAACCAAGCTCTAGTGGACTTCGCCCATAAGCTGGAAGCCGTTTGCATCAAGACCGTGGAAGCGGGTAAGATGACGAAGGACCTCGCGGTGTGCATCCACGGCAGCAAGGTGACTCCGGACGAATACCTCACCAGTGAAGCCTTCATGGCAGCGCTGCGCGAAGGACTGGAGAAGGGGATGAAGTGAGGTATTCTTGCCGACAACCACCTATGACCAAGCTCGCCGATTTTCGTAGAACTCCTCTATCGGAAGATGAGGAGCGGGAAAACATTCCCGTGGAAGACCGTCTTGACAAACCGGCCCGCTTCATTGCCAATCCTTGGTACGACAAAGTTTTTCTAGTGCGTCTGGATCAACCACTTCCACCAAAGCAGACAAAGGCAAAGACTCAGAATCGTTTTTTCGAGAAGTCAATGTTCGACGAACTGGAGAGGCTTGAAATGACGCCGGAGATGCCATTCACTGGATCTCTTCTCGTGGTGCTCTCCATTGCAGGCCCTAAAGAGTATATCAAGCATGCAGACATCGACAACATGTGCAAGGCCCTTCTCGATTGCATGAAGGGAAGAGTATTCGTCGACGACCGACAGGTACATCAACTCGCTGCGCACAAGTATGTTCGGGATGTTTCCTATTGGTCGGCAGGAGTGCGGAGGATTTCGGACAATGCGAAAGATGGACTTAATATTCCTCCGTTTTTCGGACGGCATCCGGAAGACCGTGATTCGGCTTAGGGTGAAGAATCTTGATTGAGCCCAGCAATCGCCGCACCTTCGCGGCATGACTGCCTTTCGACCACGTTGGATCGGCCCTGCGGCGCTGGTCGTTTATCTGATCACGGCTTGGTTCAGCACGGGCTTCCAGAACGCGGACGAGCACTACCAAGTAATCGCTTTCGCCGAGGCCAAACTCGGCCACCAAGCCGTGAGCACATTGCCCTGGGAATACGCGGCACGCATCCGTTCGGCCCTCCTGCCCTCGATCTGCTGGGCCTTGTTCCGCACGGCTCACCTGCTTGGTGTCGACGACCCGTTCGTGTTGACCTTCCTTCTCCGCTTGCTCACCGCAACGCTAGCGTTCGGCGCGATCCTGATATTCATCCGATCGACTTTGCACCTCATCGGCCCGAAACTGCACACGCCCTACACGCTCCTCTCCTTCTTCCTCTGGTTCCTGCCTTTTCTGAATGTGCGCTTCACCGGTGAAACTTGGTCCGGTCTCTTCTTCCTGCTTGGCATGGCATCACTCCTTTCACCCAAGGAAACGCCTTCTCGCTACTGGCGCACCGGGATCTTCCTCGGCCTCGCCTTCCTGTGCCGTCCGCCCGTGCTGGTGATGATCGCAGGCCTGGTCCTTTGGCTTGCTATTATTCACAAGGAACGATCCCGGAACATCTTCCATCTCTTGATCGGCGTGCTATCCATGATGCTTATCGGGATCGCGGTGGACAACTGGTTCTATGGTGGTTTCGCCCTCACCGCTTGGAACTATGTGCGCATGGGTATAGGTGGCAACGGAAGCGGTGTATTCCTCATCTATCCGTGGTGGTATTACTTCGCATGGGTCGTCAAGTATGCGATCCCCGTGTTCGGTATACCGATTCTATTGGCCTTCGCGCTGCTTATTGTCCTTCGACCGAAAAGCATCATTGTGTGGGTAGTTCTGCCTTTCCTGTTGTTGCATGTCCTGCTTCCCCACAAGGAACTACGCTTTCTCTGGCCGATCGCTTGGCTGGCACCGTTGATGCTCATGCTGGCTTTTGAGGCTTGCATGATGAAATGGCCCCGGAGAATGGAGGCCTTACTGCAACGGAGCATCATGGTCCCCATCGGCATATTCCTCATGGCGATCAATGGCGTGGCACTTTCCGTGGTAGCATTCACTCCAGCTGGTGGTGGCCGCACCCGCTTGGCTGCGCAGATCCGGGAGCGTTGGCACGGTGAAGCGGTACACATCAACTACCTCGCCGATAAAAGCACCGTTTGGGAGGTCCGGCTGCCTTCATTCTATCTGCCTCTTGGATCCGCGGACACCTTGGTCTCAACCTCCTGCGTGCCGTTACTTCCAGATGCGCGACCCCTCGAATTGCTGGTGGCTCGTGGTCCTCTCCCCTCATGTGGATCCAACATTTACGGAAGCTGGCAGGAAGTAGCCTCAGCGGTACCGTTATGGAGTGAGTTGCTGATGCGCACCTATGCCTGGGAAAATGGAAAGCCTTCTTGGACGCTATATGAAGCCGTGCCGTTTGCGGGCGCAAGGGCGGAGTGACGCTCCACTGCCCGCGTACCTTTGGACCCGATGTGTAGCAGAGCTTTCGTCCTCTTGATCAGCCTATTCACCGTCGGTCTGGTTCATGCACAGGACAGCACAGCGTACGTGCAGCAGCAGCCGGTCCAAAAGCCGATCCCATTCAAGGACCGCCTTTGGTTCGGTGGAGGGTTGGGATTGAGCTTCGGGACGATCACAGCGGTACAGGTGGACCCCTTGGTGGGCATTTATCTGGACCGTGCCCGGAAACTTAGCACCGGTGTCGGGTTTACGTATTCCTATTATCAGGATAACCGGTACATCCCTCCATACACGCAGAATGCCTACGGTTATCGCCTCTTTACGCGCTATCGTGTGATAGAGCCGATCTATTTGGCCGCAGAGTTCATGCAGATCAACACGGAGCCCTACTTCAACAACATTGGGGACCAGCCGCGCCGCATCTGGGTACCGGAGCTTTTGCTCGGAGGAGGTATAGTTCAACCCTTGGGAGGCCGTACCTCCTTCTACCTCCAGATAATGTTCGAGGTGCTGCAGGACCCAAATAGCATCTACTTAGGCATAGGGCCGATCTTCAGCGGCGGTATAGGCGTAGGATTCTAGCGCGACCCTATTGTGCGAAGTCTTATTAAGGCATCTCGCGACCTGAGTATCGCTCTATTTCGACCCCGCCTTCACCGAATTATTGTCCTTGGAATTCTTATCCTCTGGGTTGAATAGCTTTTGCAAAAAGCCACGGTCGTCCTTCTTTACCACTTCCCCCACGCTATTGATCGAGATGTCTTGATCGATCGCCGGGATCAGTGCTTGGATGAAGGCATTGCGTAAAAGTTGGATTATGGCATACATCGAACTGGACTTAACGTCACTCAGTTTGCCCTTCAATTCCACTTTGGTGGCGATTTGGTCTTTATTCTGGTTGGTCAAGATCGTCCCCGCCGTACCCACCAAGCCTTCATAGATCTTGTGTAAGAATGAATCGTTCTTATCCTCCGGCCCAAGCACGTCCAGGTCTTTTATCACAGGCTTCACGTACCCGTCGAATTCGCCATCACGGGTGGCCATCTCTGTGTACAGGCTCATGGTGCCTTTGTTCACATCGAAATTTCCGTACGCACGCAGTAGCTGATTCAGTTGTTTCAGATCGGTCTTTGTCAGTTTCATGTTCATGTCGAACGTAGGCTGTGCAGCGAGCGGATCGATTCCCATGTTGAAGGTGAGTTGACCACCATAAAGTTCGGCACTAGCGACAACTTTGGATGGCAGTACCACCGCGCTGTCCGTAGCGTTGGTCAGGTTGGTTGCCAGCACATCCACGTTACTTAGTTGCACGTCCACTTTGGGCTTGGATGTCGGATCGATGTAGCGGATAGCGCTGTTGTGGATCTCCAGGCGGTTGATCTTCAACGGCATGAAAGAATGTAGCAGGCTCCCGAAACTGGCCGTGTCCTTCTCCAGGTCGGCGGGTTCGGCCGCTGCTTTGGTGAAACGCACTTCTGCGGTATCGATAACCAGCTCGCCCACGATACGACCATGGAAAAGCGCATTCCATTGTAGCGAAAGGTCGATCACTCCAGCGCTAAGGAAGGGGGTGCGCTTTTCCGTGACCGTATCCTTTTTGTCCAAGTAGAATCCATCCAAGGTGTAGGCCCCTCTGATGATCGCCAGATCGAGATCCGCGATGTGGCCATAGTACCCCTTCGTTTTCATCAGCCGATCATTCGCCACATGCAAAAGGACGTAAGGAAGGATGATGCGGATGACGACCAACACACCGACGATGATCAGAATGATCCGCCAACGTTTTTTGCGTCGCGATGGGCTGACAAAGACTTTCGACGACCCTTGGTCAGCTTTGGATATTTCCATAAGAGAAACGGTTCGGAGGAGGTGTTGTTGATCATAGGTCCACTCGACCCATGGTATTTCATGCCCGCGATCATCGGGCCGTTGATCTTCTGAATGGATACAGGGACTTGAAGGTGATGGAACGCCGAAAGCATTTCCCGTAGTGAGGAATATCCTCCTCGCACATACATACTTCATAGCCTTGTGGATCGCGGTATGGATCGTGTCTGTATAGATGCCAACCAAAAAACCACACCAACATGCTTAGATGGGTAGTCACTTTCCTTGTCATTGCGATCATCGCTGGCATTCTCGGATTCGGCGGATTGGCGGCGGGTGCTGCCGAAATGGCCAAGATCGTTTTCTACATCTTCTTGATCCTTGTTGTCCTTTCCTTGATCTTCGGATCACGCATTTGGAAGAACACGCCGTAGATCACTCCTTTCAAAAGCGACGGCCCAGAGCGGATACTGCCGCTCTTGGGCCGTTCTTCTATTAACACCATCCTTAAGGCCACAGACAAAGCCACAGCCTTCCATTACTCATGAAAGAGTGCAGATATCAACTTCCTCTGAGCAACTGTTTAACTCTCCCGATTTGCCCTTGTTGATGGGATTCTCAACATCCTTCTCTTCCTTCTCCATTTCCCTACATCCTCATTTTGCGCGGTTGCGGTAGTTGGAGCACTTTTGGGTGCGGACACATCCTCAAGGGAAGCTCCAGTTCCGGAGTTGCTAAAGCGAAGCTCGCTATTGCTTGAATTAGCAGGCAAATGCAGTGTCGATCTAGCGCATCACAAAGGCTATCCAAGCGATCAACACAAGAAAAAGGAAGATCGCTACGATGCGATAGACCCAAGGCATGGGAGGTGGTTTCCGAGACATCTAGTTTGTGGTTTGCAATATCCTGATGAAAGTTTGTCGCATCGTTCTGTTCAGTTCGGCTGAGATGGATGATCCATTTCCTACCACATTTTTCACCCCCCTGCATCATTATTTTCCAATTCTTCGCGGTCCCCATTCGGGCATTCAGATATGCGTCTTTGGCGTGGGTCAAGGTCGGGTGTATGTGTTTCCTTATGCCGCTGATCAGTTGTCCACCTTACGGTCGAACTAGGGCTTATCTTTCTCAAAAGCGGTTTCTGGAAGCCTTCATTCATGTTCCGGCAGGAGCACACGTCCTGCGAGAACCACGCCATGAGGACCCGATCGAAATTCCGCACTTGGCGCTCCATTTCCGTACCAGCCACAACGCTTGCATGCGCGGGGAGAATCTGAGTAATTCCCGTGGAACTATCACCCCGATCCCGTGGTATTCCCACATGCGATCACACCTTCCGAACGTGATGCTGACCACACCGCGCCAGAGGCATGTTCTTTGACTTCGTCACATCCCATCCTACCACCACATGGAACAAATCAGAACGCGCGTATCCCCACCTCTCTACCAACGATTAAGCTTGGTGCTTTTGGGACTTTGCACCCTTGTTCTCGTCCTATGGGCTATGCAGTCGTTGCTCGTCCCGCTGCTCTTTTCACTCCTCTTGGCCATCCTTTTGGATCGGCTCGTTAAACTCATGACGCGTGTGGGCCTCAATCGCATCGTGGCCATTTCAATTGCAGTGGCTTTCGCTATGCTGGCATTAGCGGGGCTTGCCTACTTCATCGGCACGCAGGCTGCCCATTTCAGCGACGCCATCCCCCAATTGAAGGGAAAGATCGCAAGCACCGGCAAAGACCTTGAACATTGGGCACGCAACACCGCCAACGTGAAGCCGAGTCAATTGCACGATGCGGTGGACAAGGTGAAGCAGAACAGCATGGAGAAAGGCGGAAAGCTGGTGGGAGCTACGCTGACCACTGTGGGCACGCTGTTCGGTTTTCTCTTTCTGCTCCCTGTTTTCACCTTCCTCATCCTCTACTACAAGGACCTCTTCCACAACTTCCTTGTCAAACTCTTTTCCAACGGCGGGCAGGACAGGTTGGAGGATGTGCTTGGACAGACCAAAAGCGTGGTACAGAGTTTCCTTTTAGGACGGATGTTCGAAACGTTGATACTAGCGGTGATGAACTGGGTATCACTGTTGATCATCGGCGTGCAGTATGCGCTGCTGCTCGCGGTGATCGGTGCACTGATGAACCTCGTCCCCTACATCGGTATGATGGTGGCCACTGCGATCACCGCGTTGGTGGCCTTCGCATTGCAGGATATACATGCCGCCCTTTGGGTCGTCGCCGCTTATGCCGTGATTCAGTTCATAGACAATCACTTCCTGGTCCCCTTGGTGGTCGGCTCACGCGTGGAGTTGAACGCCTTCTGGTCCATCGTCGGGGTGATCGCGGGCGGGATGCTCTGGGGGATCCCCGGCATGTTCCTTTCGATCCCCATCATCGCGATCCTCAAGGTGATCTTCGACCGTGTGCCGGCTTTGGAGCCTTGGGGCTATGTGCTCGGCATGGGAGAGTCGGACGAGGACGACGACGATATGAAAAAGCGGGACCATTCCAAGAAGGAAAGATCCTGACCCGGCTGATGTCGGAAGAAGCCGGAATACGATCCAGGCCGAGGAATGACAACGGGATGGATCGGGGAAAGGATCACTCGATCACCCAACCACTTGAGCACGAGATCAACCTCTGTTCCTCTGATCCGCTCAGCAGAAAACGTTGGCCCGTTCCTTGGATCGTTCAACAAAAACAAGAACCATGTCCGATACGAAACCTCTTCATGACAAGGATGCGATCAACAAGTTCCAGGAACTTGTTAAGCATTCCTCGATCTGTCATTTCCTTACCTCCTTGGATCAACGTCCGATCCCCAGTAGGCCGATGAGCGCTCAGCAGGTGGACGACGACGGATGCTTCTGGTTCCTCAGTTCCTTGACTAGTTTGAAGGACGAGCAGGTCACGGCGGATCCCTATGTGCAACTGCTTTTCTCCAACATGGGGGACGCTGAATTCCTCTCTGTGTTCGGTACCGCCAGCATTGTGATGGACATGGCCAAGAAGCGCGAACTCTGGTCCGATCTTGCCAAAGCCTGGTTCCCGAAAGGTGTGGAAGATCCCGACCTTACCGTGTTGAAGGTAAAGCCCATGGAGAGCTATTACTGGGACACCAAGAACGGAAAGATGATCACCCTGCTGAAGATGGCCGCATCGGCCGTTATCGGAAAGAAGAGTCATGCCGGTGTTGAAGGGAAGATCACCATTTAGCGGTGAACTTCATCTTCGACAGCGAGACCAACGGATCGGTCAGCGGTCCGCGACCTGCGGAGCAAGAGGAAGCGTGAACGAGAACACGGAACCCGCTTCGGCACGGTCCTCGTTCCATCTTGCGGAAACATCAAGATCATGTCGACCAAAACCTCTCTCCTAGCGTTGATCGTCGCCGCCGCCACAGGTGCAACAGTGGCCTTGCTTTTTGCACCGGATTCCGGCAAGAAGACCCGTAAGAAATTACTGAAGGAGGCAGAAAGTGTCAAAGACACATTTTCCTACAGGCTGATGCAGGCCGAGGAAGAAGTTCAGCATCTGCGCGAAATATTGGGTAAGAAAGCCTCGGACGCCCAAGCGTGATACCCAGCTTGATCAGCCACGATCAAGCGCCAACAACCAAACTCCTACCTCCATGGAAACCAACCATCCCATCAAGAAAAAGCACGAGCCCGTTCCGCATGACCCGCGCAACGAACCGCTTCCTGAAAACGACCAACCAGATCGGTCCGGGGAAAGAAGTGAGAAGGAGGTGCGCAAGGAAGCCGGCGTGGGTATGAAGAAGAATGACCTTCCGGACCTCAACGGTCCTCGGTCCAAGACCGAGGAGACCGAGGACGAGTATGGCCTTCCCACAGGCATACGGATCGATACACCCCAAAAGGACTCACGGCCTGCGGACTTTTCCAACAAGGCGAAACCGGGCAATGAAAAGGTCAGCGGTCGCGGAACAGTAGATCCGAAATTGTAAAAGCAGGTCTCTGTCCGCATGCCCGTGTTGAAGGATCTCAAGGACTTCGCTGTGAAGGGCAACATGGTGGATCTGGCTGTGGGCGTCATCATTGGCGGTGCATTCGGAAGCATCATCAATTCCATCGTTCAGGATGTGACGATGCCTTTGCTGAATCCACTTATGCCAAAGGGCCACTGGCGCGAATGGGTGGTCGGTCCCGGGATCAAGCTCGGCAATTTCCTCGGCACCGTGATCAACTTCATCATTGTTGCTATCGTCATGTTCGGGGTGGTAAGCCTGCTTCATGCACGACGTAAAAAACAGGAGGCCAAGAAAGCCGTCGGCTTGGACCTCGATCACACCGATCAGCTGCTTACTGACATTCGCGAGGAAATGCGGGGCCTTCGCCGAGAGATGGCACAACATCAAGGTGAGCCCCCATTACCAAAGGAATGATGTGCTGCTCCGACTACCTGGACCATGTCGCTCAACAACACGATGTTCGGGCATTGGCCTATTGCCTACTAGAGCATGTCCACTTCACTTCGAAAACAGATCTCTAAGTATCAGAACGTTCAACCGCAATGATGCACGAACCAACTTCTCGCCTATGATGGATCTTCGGTCAGGTATGCCTTATCACTGGATCTACAATGGTCTCCCGTTCACCTATCCCTTACTGGAAAATAATGACCGATGCACTGCACTCGTGATCGGTGGAGGTATCACCGGCGCACTATGCGCGCATGCCATCTCAAGTGCAGGTATCGATGTGCTCGTGCTTGAGGCTGGATCGATCGGCACGAAAAGCACCAGCGCCAGCACGGCTTTGCTGCAGTACGAACTGGACACGCCTCTGCATGTGCTTGCCGAAAGCGTGGGCATTAAGACCGCCGTCCGCAGCTACCAACTCTGCGCGAAAGCGATAGATCAGATCATGGCGATCGCTTCTGAAGTGGGTCCTTGCGGCGCACAATTCCGTCAAAGCGTTCAATACGCAAGCCGACGAAAGGATTTGGAGAGCCTGAAAAAGGAACACCTCCTGCGCCAGCAGTATGGCTTCGAGACCGACCTGCTCTCTTCTGGCGAGTTGAAGGACCGCTTCGGTCTGCGCAAGTCGGGGGCACTGGTGAGTCACAAGGCGGCCGAGATCGATCCGTACCGCTTAACGCATCTGCTCTTTCAGGACGTGATAAAGAGAGGTGGAAGGGTCATGGACCGAACACAGATGAAGGAGTTCCGGCGATCAGAGAATGGCTTCGAGATCGAAACGGAGGACGGCCATCGCGTAAAGGCGGATCATCTTATCATGGCGACCGGCTATGAAAGCCAGCACTATGTGGACGAACCCGGCATCGAGTTGCATTCCACCTATGCAATAGCCAGCCAGCGTATAGACATGGCTGAATTATGGCACCGCAATGGGTTGATCTGGGAGACGGCCACCCCATATCTGTATCTCCGCACCACACCTGACGGGCGAGCCCTCATTGGCGGACTGGACGAGCCCTTCCGCAACCCGGGTCTGCGTGACAAGCTCCTGGAGCGTAAAGTGCGCAAGCTTGAAAAGGCCTTCCACAAACTCTTTCCGGACGTACCCTTCACAACGGAATACACTTGGTGCGGAACATTCGGCGGAACCAAGGATGGACTGCCCTATATCGATCGCGACCCAAAGACCGGCGCCTGGTTCGTGCTAGGCATGGGCGGCAATGGGATCACCTTCAGCCAAGTTGGCGCGGAGATCGTCCGTGACCATATCATAGGTCGCAGCAACCCTGACGTTGAGCTTTTCCGGTTCGGTCGGAGCTAGTGGAATTTCAGGAAAACGGATCCTTACGGCCGGGCGATCACCAACTTCATCTCCCCCCTGCTGCGTATCCCTTCAGTGCTCAGGATGTAGGTGGCCGGAGGAAGTCCACTGATGTCCAATTGCATGTCGTTCGTCGAAGCCGTGTTGAACTGCTCGGCCACCACACGTCCCGTGAGGTCCATGATGTTCACGCGAACGGGTGCACCCAAACTTGCCAGACCGGATAACACACATGAGTTGATCGCCGGGTTCGGTGCAAGTGAAAGCGAGGATTTGCGCGACAGCTCATTCACGCCAAGCACATAGTCCACTGTGGAACATGCCGTGTTGTCGTCCGGAGTTCGGTCCGCGAGATGGTCCGGTGCCAAGGCCACAATACAGATCTGCCCCGCCCCCTCGGCTTGGGCAGATTGAAGGCCCAGCTCAACATCCACAGCACCGAACGGAAGGCTGAGCGTATCCCCAGGGGCCAATGCAAAACCAGTAGTGTCGATACGGTTCACGGGTTGGTCGCAGAGCAGGTACGGCACTTGGATCCACATGCTCAGCACAACACTATGCAGAGTATCCGAGCCGTGGTTCACCACGAAGCCGGTGATGTCCGCGTGCCTGTCCCAAGGGTAGTATCCGCCCTCGAACTCCGTCCATGTGGAATCAACCTGCAGAAGGACCTCCACATCCTGGTCGTGCTGTGGCGCATCCCCGCTCATGGAAAGCGTGCGGCAGATCCCGGTGAACCGGTAGCTGATGTCCGTGTTGCCGATCGAGAGCACCGTATTGTCGCGGACCGCGCAACCAGTGGTCGTGAGGTTGGGCAGCGCAGGCCAAGGAAAGAGAAAGGTGGGAGTGCCATCCGCAGCAAGCTGATACAAGCCCGACGCAGTATACACATAAAGGCCGCTTTCGGAAACAACGAAGCTGCTGTTCGCATCCAGGTCCGGCAACGCAGTGCTATTCAATAGGGTCAGATCCGCACTAAAGCGGAGGACACTGCCATTCGCCAGCACAAACAGTTCTTGGCCATTCCAGTGTATATCCACAACGGTCGATCCGATAGGAGTTGATGCCAGCTCGTTCCCAGCGATATCCACAAGGTGAAGCACCGTGCCTCTGACAATGACAAAGCAGGTATCGCCCGCCCATTGGATCTTTTGGATATCACCGTTCTGGGCGTGGTATCCGCCGACCAAATTCCCATCCATGTCCATGACGTACACGGAATCCTGCGATGCGACCGCCACATGATCGATGGATCCCTTGGCCGCTATGGTGACAAGGCCCGTCGCTATCGGCACCATGATCCTTTCCCAAACCACGTTACCATCAGGGGCATAGCGGCGTACGCGGCTTTCCGGACCGATAAAGTCACAGCCATCGCTGGCGCCGACGCTCAACAGGCCACTGTCCGGCAACTGGACCACTTCACCATAGTCTTGGCCCGTGAAGTATTGATCGATCTGTTCCCAAGCTATCGTTCCGTCCGCATTGCGAGCGCTGATCATGTGGCTCGCGCCAAAACCTGTGCGACCGATCACCGCCCAGCGACCGCCTCCTACAGGGAGAGCTTGCTCAAACTGAACGATCTCATTACGCTGATCGGCCCGTTCCCACAATTGAGCATGGGCGCTAATTGAAAGTGCGGCGAGAAGAAGGAATGGGATAGTTCGCATGGGCAGAAATTTGCATTTGAATCAGGGCGCACTTGAATAGACACAGTGAAGGTAGGATCCGCTGCTTGTGTGCATCGCAGTGTCCAGCGATATGGAGCCCATAAGCGGGTATTCGGCACCTAGCTCGACCCAATGAGCCGGTTCATCCTAGTGTGAGCGTCCACGCTTGTGCGTGAAGCATTCCACCCGTTCGACCATGGTATGGGCATGGACGCTCGTGCATGAGGAGGCCGGTTGTAAGAAGGGAGTTCATAGAAGCAGGCTGCCATCGCCGCATAAGACCCCGAAGGGGTCACAGCATGTAGCATTTTGCGGCGAAGGAGGTATCGACCCCGAAGGGCGTCGCAGCATGTTGAATGAGCCGGTGTTCTATATTCACCTTCCTCCAACGCCATCGCCATGTCCACCTATTTCAAGCTGCATTATCACATCGTATTCGGAACGAAGAACCGTGTCCCATGTCTGGATAAGAGATGGCGTGAGCAGTTGTGGGAATACATGGGCGGCACCATCCGCGGCCTTGGCGGCGTGCCGCATGGTGTTGGTGGCTGGAATGACCATGTGCATCTGCTGATCGACCTGAAACCAACGCACATGATCCCAGATGTGGTGAGGGAATTGAAAAAGGCATCCACCGAATGGATCCGCGGAAATGGTGCGCCATCGACGTTCCAATGGCAGGAGGGCTATGGTGTATTCACGGTCGGCTGGCGCGAACGCGTTGCGATAGAACGGTACATCGCAGGTCAGGAGGACCATCACCGTAAGAAGGCGTTCCGCGAAGAACTTGTGGAACTGCTAAACGAGGCGGGCGTGGAATTCGATCCGAAATATCTGCCGTAAGGAACACCCGCTGCGACACCCTTCGGGGTCGTTGGCATTTGTCTTTTACGTGCTACAGGCTGTGACCCCTTCGCGGTCTTCCATCCTGCACGGGGTCGTACATGGCACGAGCCTCTTCCATCTACACCGGATGTAGTAGGGCACGAGCGTAGACGCTCGCGTTAGAGAAGGGTTGAGCATAGCGCGAGGAAAGACCTTCGATAGGCGCAGGCTTTATGCAATGATGGATAATATTGAGGCTCAGAAACATCAAGCCATGCCAGAAGCTAGCAACATTGAAATGAGCGAAAAATTCGCCGACCTTGTGTTTCTTGCGCTTGACCACGGAATTGACTCGGTCCGATCCAGTGGCGGCCCACTTACTCCCTTCATCATGGTTGAGCAGGATGGCAAGCGAGAGCTGCATCGCTTCGCCATGGAGCCTTTAGAAGAAGGGCAGAGACAAGCGCGTGAAGCGATTGCGGCATTACCACAAAGTGCAACGGCATATGCTCTTGCGTATGACGGCTACATCACTGTGCAAAGCGTGAAGTATGATGCGATACTAGTTGAGGCCTCAGAGCGTGGCCGACCGATGGGAGTTCATATGGCTCAGCGATACACTCCAAAGAAGTTCTTGCGCAGCTTTCAGCCAATTGGCAATGCAGCAGTATTGGGAGTGTGCGAGACACTCATGCGTTGACACAAGTCATCGAGCTATCGGCTACGTGCCGTTTCGCGTGAGGGATAGGAGCAAGTAGCCCGCAAGCGAGGAGGAACGACGAGTGCGGACTACTGCGGATAGCCCGACCCCGGCCGCATTTGGGCCGGGGACACGCCCAAATAACCTAAGCCACCACTCCCTCCATCACCTTCCTCGCCGCCTTCTCCACCTTGTCCAAGTAGGCGTTCAGCTCCGCCTCGGTCCACGTCACGCGGATGTTGAAGCTGATCAGGCGGCTGAGCACGTCGTCGCTCTTGGGGAACTTCATCGTCTTGAGGTCCTGCGGTAGGCCGAGCTCGTGCGCCACCGTGCGGAAGGGCATCTTCATCTCCTTCAGCTGGTTCCACTGCTTGATGTAGTGGTACATGTTGTCGTACCAGTAGGCACCGCCCACGCCGGCCTCGATCATCGCTTTGTTCGCCGCGCGCGCCGTGGCCTCGTCGAGGAAGAGCATGTGGAAGAAGGTGGCGCTGTCGCCGGCATCGTCGCATTGCTTGCGGAAGGCCAGTCCGGGGATCTTTTCCAAGCGCGCTTGGATGATTGCCTTGTGCTTGCGTTGCTGGCTGATGATGTAGGGCAGCTTCCGCGCCTGCGCCAGACCGATCGCCGCGTTGATCTCGCCCATGCGGTAGTTGGTGCCCATGATGTAGTGAGGCTCCATGCCGCGGTTGTCGCCTTCGTGGCTGTGGCCGTGGTCGGTGAAATGTTCGGCGATGGTGATCAGCTCCGCATCATTGGTGATGATGACGCCGCCTTCACCACAGGTGTTGATCTTGAAAAAGTCGAAGCTGAAGCTGCCCATCTTGCCGTAGAGGCCGAGGTGCTTGCCTTTGTAGGTGGCGCCCAACGCTTGCGCGGTGTCCTCGATCAGCATCACGTTCTTTTCCTTGCACACCGCGAGGATGCCATCTAGATCCGCAGCGGCGCCGCACATGTGGACGAGCAGCACGGCCTTCGTCTTCGGGCCGCACACCGCGCGGATGCCCTCGGCGCTCATGCACAACGTCTCATCGATCTCCGCGAACACGGGGATCGCGCCGGCGAGCAACACACTCTCGATGGTGGCGATGAAGGTGAAGGGCGGCACGACCACTTCGTCGCCGTAGCCCACGCCGCACGCGGCCAACATGGTGCTGACCGCGGTGCTGCCGCTGCTCACGGCCAGCGCATGCTTCGCGCCAGTGAACTTCGCGATCTCCGCCTCGAAGTCCTTCGCCTTCCAATGGCCTTGGCGCTGGGCATCGTGGTTGTAGCGGAAGAGCACGCCCGTATTCAGGACGTCCATCACTTCCTTGCGTTCCTCGTCTCCAAAAAGCTCTGTGCCGGGCATGTCGTGTCAGGATTATTTGGCAAAGGTAGGATCCGGTCGGGCGAACGTTCCCCCGGACCGGTGTGTTCCTTCTGCAGAACCAAAGATCAAGATCATGCTGAAGAACAAAATTGTCCTCGTGACGGGGGCGGGATCCGGGATCGGCGAAGCCATCGCGATGGCCTTCGCCGCGCAAGGTGCCAAGTTGGTGCTGACGGATGTGGACCAGAAAGGCGGCGAGCGCGTGATGAAGCAGGTGAAGAAACAGAAGACGGACGCCATCTTCGTGAAGGCCGACGTCAGCGTTCCCGCGGATTGCGAGCGACAGGTGAAGGAGGCGATCAAGGCCTTCGGTCGCTTGGACATCGCGGTGAACAACGCGGGCATAGGAGGTCCGGCCGCCAAGATCGGCGCGTACCCCATCGACGGCTGGGACAAGGTGATCGGCGTCAATCTAAGCGGCGTGTTCTACGGAATGCGCTACCAGATCCCCGCCATGCTGAAGAACAAGAAGGACGGTGGCAGCATCGTGAACATCGCGTCCATCCTTGCGCAGGTGGGCTTCGCGATGAGCTGCGCCTATGTCGCCGCCAAGCACGGCATCGTGGGCCTTACGCAGAACGCCGCGCTCGAGTATGGGCAGCAAGGCGTGCGTGTGAATGCTGTGGGACCGGGCTTCATCCGGACACCGCTGCTGGACAAGAACCTGGACAAGCAGCAGATCAAGGACCTCGTGAGTCTGCATCCGATCGGCCGCCTCGGAACGCCTGAGGAAGTGGCGGAACTGGTGCTCTGGCTGGCGTCCGAGAAATCCTCCTTCGTCACCGGCAGCTACTACAACATCGACGGCGGCTACCTCGCGAAGTAGATCGTCCTTCAATTGTGTCGGGCCTTTCGGAAAGCCGCGATGAAGCCTCGGGATCACCGGGGCTTTTTCGTTTCCGGGAGGTACCCTGCTCAGCTACTTTAAAGAACCGCTGATGAACGCGGATAAACGCTGATGCCTCTCGGGGCTATCGCGGAGAGCGCCTTTGGCTTGAACCCTTTGCGCCACCAGCCCGGAACGAAATATCAGCGTCCATCGGCGTTCATCAGCGGTTTGAAAATTCATGTATTGCACGCCGGAAGCCGGGCGCTTCAGATCCGTGATACATAGGAACGTAGAATAGTCCGATGCCCGCCACCGTTATCTTTCCGCAATGCGGTGGTTGCTTCCTCTCGCCTTTCTTATCGGCCAAGCCGCCATGGCGCAGGTGGACCTGCCCGTCTTCGGCAAGCAACATGTGATCAACGGCTACGCGAAGGACATCGACGGCGAGGTGATCTCCTACTTCAGCGTCTATCCGGAATACGCCACGGACGCGCTGCTCACCCGCTGCACCGATGGGAAGAAGGCGATAGCGTGGGAGACCGCGCCGGTGCCGAAGAGCTTGAAGGGCGACTACGCCTATTTCAATTGGATCGCCGCGCACAGCAGCACCACAAGCAGCGGTGATCGGACTTTCGATCTCTACATCAACGATCAGTTCGCGCTCACCTTCACCACACACCTTGACACCGCACCGAAGTCATGGTCGGCAGCGAGTGCGGACAGTACCAAGCTCGTCTTCGAATTCAGCAAAGTGGACCGCCACGGCGATGCGCACGGCTTCGCGCACCTGCGTGTTCAGCGGAAGTACATCACGCCTGGGCAGCCGCTGAGGTTGAAGATCGTCGGGCACGCGCAGGACAGCCCGGATTGGTTCATGACGTTCCGTTACAGCTTCGAGGAGAAGGTGGAAGTTGAAGCGTTACCGTTCTTGCTAAAGGATCCGAAGAACGCTCAGCGCCCGATCCTATTCACCGTGATGCACTTCGGCGCGCCGGAGGAAATGTCGGTTGAACTTCAAGGTGGAGAGAAGCAAAACGCCACCATACAGAACGGACTCCAGACGTTCGAATTCCCGATCAGCACGAAGCAACTCGGGCCTACGCGGATCAAGGCGCGCATCGGGAGTCGCATCATGCTGGACACGTCACTCAGCATTCAACCGGTAATCCCGCGCGACATCTACCTCGTCCACCACTCGCACAACGACATCGGCTACAGCAACCTGCAGACCGAGGTGGTGAAGATCCAGAACAAGAATATTTACGATGCACTCAACCTGATCGACCGCACGAAGGACTATCCGCCGGACAGCCGCTTCAAATGGAACATCGAGAGCCTGTGGGCGGTGGAGAATTTTCTCGGCGTGGCACGCGAGACGGACAAGCAGCGCTTCATCACGGCGGTGAAGGGCGGCAGCATTGCCCTCAGCGCGAACTACGCGAACATCCTCACGGGCCTCTGCACGCCCGAGGAGATGAACTGGATCGTGGAGTACGCCGATTCGCTGCGGAAATGGTACGGCCTGCCGATCAACACCGCGATGCAGACTGACATCCCCGGCATGAGCTGGAGCATGGTGGACGCCTACAGCAGCAATGGCGTCCGCTACCTGAGCGAGGGGCCGAACTTCATGCCCGACCTTCCCGACGGCGGCGATCGCATCGGCAGCACGCTGCGCGAACAGGGCGACAAACCCTATTGGTGGAAGGGCACCACCGGTCGCGACAGCATCCTCGTGTGGACGGCCGGCCACGGCTACAGCGATTGGCACAGCTTCACGGCCGGTGCGATCAAGGAGCGCGGCACGCGGAAGATCGCCGCTTACATGAACGAGCTCGCTGCGAAGGGCTATCCCTACGACATGGTGCAGTGGCGCTACAACATCGTGAGCGACAACGGCCCGGTGGACAGCACCATCAGCGACTTCGTGCGGGACTGGAACGAGAAGTACACCTCACCGCATTTGATCCTCGCGAACGTGAACGACATGATGGCGCGCTTCGAGGCGAAGTACGGAAAGCAGATCCCCACGTGGAGCGGCGACTTCATTCCGTATTGGGAGGATGGTGCCTACAGCACGGCGAAGGAGGAAGGCGATGTGCACGTCCTGAGCGCGCAGCGCAGCAACTTGATCGACGCGGCGAAGATCCTCAACAAGCCCATCGACCCGCACCTGCTCTACCGCGCCCAGCGCAGCATCGTGATGTGGCACGAGCACACCTGGGGTGCATGGAACAGCATCAGCGATCCGGATGATCCGGAGGTGATCGCGCAATGGAAGTACAAGAAGGCGTTTGCGGATAGTGCGGAGTGGTATGTGAACCTGATCGAACAGCAGACTTTTCCTGAGAGGCGAAACGGCAGTGTCATCACAGCGCTCAATTCACTTCCATGGAACCGAAGCTCGGTAGTCGCAACCATTTCTCCCCGAGCTTTCAAAGGGATCGCATTGGACAATGACAAGGGCGGGATGACCGTCTGCGACCACTTGACCCATGGCCGAATGGTCTTCTATGCGATGGATATGAAACCGGGCCAACCTCAAAGCTTTCAACTAAGGATTCCCCAAATGCTGGACTGTCATTGCGTGCTTGCCTATGGCACATCGACATAGACCAACGTACTGGTGGCGCGGTCATACCATATTACAGGCATTACTGTCACGGTGATGTCGAACAACACGATATGACTGTGAACTGGCTTTATCTCAATGACTCGATTTATGCCAATCCTCAACGCCAGGTCTTCCAGAACACAGGACCAATTGAAGATGGTCTTGTACTCTATGGCCGAACAGCACATGCAGTAATTCGCGGAGCAGACAGCATCGATATCGAAGTCCTTGATATGGATTCCATTATCAAACTTTCGTATACCATCATGAAATCAAAGATTCGTGACAAGGAATCCCTACACCTCGCCTTCCCCTTCAACATCCCCAACGCCACCGTCCGCATCGGCATCAGCGATACCTGCGTGACGCCCGAGAGTGGCCGCATCCCCGGCAGCAACAACGACTTCTTCTGCGCCCAGCGCTGGATCGACGTGAGCAACGACAGCATGGGCGTCACCATCGTTTGCCCGCAAGGCGCGCTGTGGGAGGTCGGCGATATGGTGGACGAACGCAAGGTAGATCCCGGCAAGGGCAGCGATCCGCCGATGTACAAAGCGTGGAAGAGCGAGGCGCATTCCAGCAGCACCATCTACCTCTACGTGCTGAACAACTATTGGCACACCAACTTCAAGGCCGACCAGGAAGGGCCGATCACCAATGACATCTACTTGAAGATGCACGGGCCGTTCAAGCTGGAGGACGCGCGGCGCTTCGGGCTGGAGATGACGCGACCGTTGATCACTTGGTGGAAGTAGATGTGGTGATTGGCGAATAGTGATTGGTGAAAAGCGAATGCAGACGCCGAGCGGCCCAGTCACCTATCACTATTCACCAATCACTTAGCATTGCATTCATGAAGAAGCGCCTCACCGGCGGTATGGTCTACAGCACCAACCCGAACCAAAACGTATCCGGCTTCGGCGACCGTGAGCCTTCCACCCTTCCGCCACCTCAGCAAGATCTGCGAATCCATCTCGACCGCTTGAAAGGCAACAAGGAGGTGACGCGCATCGTGGGCTTTATCGGCAAGGACGACGACCTCTCCGAGCTGGGACGCACGCTGAAGAGCAAGTGCGGCGTGGGCGGGAACACGAAGGACGGCGTGATCCTGCTGCAAGGCGATCACCGCGACAAGGTGCTGAAGTTGCTTGCGGAATCGGGCTACAAGGCGAAGAAGGCGGGAGGATAGAGTTTTCAGTTGTCCGTTGTCGATTCTCAGGCGGTGAACCGCGCGGGTCGGTCACTTGTTGCTACAACATCATGGACATTCATATCAAACGAGTCTACGAGGCAGCCGCGAAGGATGACGGCTATCGCCTGCTTGTGGACCGTGTATGGCCGCGCGGCATGACGAAGGAGCATGCACACGTCGATGAGTGGCATAAGGAGATCGGTCCCTCGACGGAATTGCGGAAGTGGTTCGGCCATAAGCCGCCGAAGTTTGCGGAGTTCAAGAAACGCTACACAATGGAGTTGCATGCAGTGCCGGATGAGCTGGAACGCATGCGGGCGTTGTCGCGCAAGAATCGAGTAACGTTGGTGTATAGCGCCAAGGACGAGGATCACAATCAGGCGTTGGTAATTAGGGAGGTGCTGCTCGGGAAAGGATAGGCTTCGGGGCATCAAGGTCCGATATGTATCGGACCAATGTGTGAGACCTTGATGGAACTTGCTCCCTCAGCGATCTCTCGAAGAGGATCTTGAGGCTAAGGGGCACCAAGATCCACTGCGTGATATCTTGATGGGACTCAATACCCGGCCAACTTTTCCAGCGCTGCCTTCAACCTGCCCTTCGCCAAGAACTGGTCTTCCAGCGCATGTGAGAATGGGATCGGCGTATCGATGGAAGCCACGCGCATCACCGGCGCATCCAGGTCGCTGAAGCATTCCTCCATGATGGTCGCCGCGATCTCACCACCGATACCTCCGGTGAGTGTGTCCTCGTGCAGCACCAAGGCCTTGCCCGTCTTGCGCACGCTTTCCAACACGCGTTGCTTGTCCCAAGGAAGAAGGGTGCGCAGGTCGATGAGATCGGCGCTGATGTTCGGGTTTGCATTCAGTGCTTCGATGGCCCAGTGCACGCCCATGCCGTAGGTGATGATGGTAAGGTCGGTGCCTTCGCGCAGCAGTGCCGCTTCGCCGATGGGCAGCGTGAACCAGCCCTCGCGCATGTTGCCGTGCAAGCTGCGATAGAGGTTCTTGTGCTCGAAGTACATCACCGGATCGGGATCTTCGAAAGCCGCGCAGAGCAGGCCCTTCGCATCATTCGGGAAAGCCGGGTAGACGATCTTTAGTCCGGGTGTCTTGAAGAACCAGGCCTCGTTGCTTTGGCTGTGGAAGGGACCTGCTCCGGATCCCGCGCCGGTGGGCATGCGCACCACCACGTCCGCGTTCTGTCCCCAGCGCCAGT
The DNA here is from genome assembly GCA_041691695.1 of Flavobacteriales bacterium. Classification (GTDB taxonomy): domain Bacteria; phylum Bacteroidota; class Bacteroidia; order Flavobacteriales_F; family PHOS-HE28; genus PHOS-HE28. The sequence goes on along the minus strand of JBEPUG010000020.1, from coordinate 8,566 downwards.
GGGTCTTCGCGAGGTTGTTGCAGATCTGCGTCATGCCTTCGCTGACGAAATCTGCGAACTGCATCTCCACCATCGCCTTCATGCCGTTGATGCTCAGTCCCAGTCCGGTACCGAGGATCGCACTCTCGCACAAAGGCGTGTTGCGCACGCGCCCTTTGCCGAACTCCGCCATCAATCCATCGGTGACCTTGAACGCGCCGCCGTAATCAGCGATATCTTGGCCCATCAGCACGAGGTTGTCGTAGCGCTTCATGCTCTCGCGTAGGCCGTCGGTGATGGCATCGATGAAGCGCACCTCCTTCCCTTCCACCGGCGCTTCCACCTTAGCTGGTGCGCGATCACCAAGTACGATCGGTTTCGCATACACATCGCGCAATTCCATCGCGAGATCCGCTTTCACGGGTTCTTCCGCAAAGGCCGTTTCGACAGCGTGTGCGATCTCTTCTTTGATCGCGTGGTGCGTGGCGTCCTTCAGCGTCTCGGTCAGGATGCCTTGTTCCACCAGCCAGTTCTCATAGTTCGCCACGGGATCCTTCTTCTCCCAGGACTCGATCAGCTCTTTCGGGACATATTTCGTTCCGCTGGCCTCCTCGTGGCCGCGCATGCGGAAGGTCATGCATTCCACGAGGATCGGTCGCGGACGGCGGCGGATACTTTCCGCGACCTCGCGCAACGTGTGGATCACTTCCAAGATGTTGTTCCCGGCAACGACGCGGCTTTCGATGCCATAACCCAATGCTTTGTCGCTAATGAAACGGCATTTGAACTGTTCGCTGCTCGGCGTGCTCAGTCCGTAGCCGTTGTTCTCCACAAGGATGATCACGGGCAGGTCCCACACCGCGGCGGTGTTGACGCTCTCGTGGAAGTCGCCTTCGCTGGTGGCGCCGTCGCCGGTGAAGACGAGCGTGCACTTCTGCTCCTTGCGCAGCTTGTGCGCCAGCGCGATGCCGTCCGCCACGCCAAGCTGCGGCCCGAGGTGGCTGATCATGCCCACCATCTTATACTCCTGCGTGCCGAAATGGAAGCTGCGGTCGCGGCCCTTGGTGAAGCCGTTCGCGTAGCCTTGGAACTGGCTGAAGAGCCGGGCCATGGGCACGCCGCGCGTGGTGAAGGTGCCGAGGTTGCGGTGCATCGGCAGGATGTACTCGTCGGGAAGCATCGCCAGCGCGGAGCCGACGGCCACCGCCTCTTGTCCGATGCCGCTGAACCACTTGCTGATGCGCCCTTGGCGGAGCATGCTCAGCATCTTCTCCTCGATGAGGCGTGGGCGCAGGAGCTGCTCGTGGATGCTAAGAAGTTCGGCGTCGGTGAGCTTCCTCCGGTCGAAGGTGAGCTGCTTTTTGTCCAGGGTATCGAGTAACATGGGTACCGCCGTTGCACTGGTGCGCCGCGACGAACGGCGGCAAAGGTAGAAGGCAACCGTGGTCCGGTTCAGTAAGTGAGAGTGGTGAGGGAGGTAAGGGAGGTAAGGAAGGTGATGGACGTGACGCAGGCGGAGGTGCTCCTCCTTTACCTCCTTTACTTCCATGGCCACCATTACCATCTTGTTCGGGGAGGCGAAAGAGTGAATAGCGGTGAAGGAGGTAAGGTAGGAAAGGGAGGTAAGTGCGCCCGTTCGCATCTTCGCACCGTGTCCGACCTGCGTCCGCTTCGTGTGCTGCTGCTCCGCCTTGGCGCGGTGGCGCTGATCTTCTCCCTGCAACGGGTGGCCTTCGCACTACTCAATGCAGGGGCTTTCCCCTCTCCGTCGGCGATGGCGTTCATCGGCGGCATCCGCTTCGACCTGAGCGCGATCGCCTGGCTGTACATGCCGTGGATCCTCACGATGCTGATCGCGCCAGCCCCCAAGCGCCTCTTCGCAACGGTGCAGAAGGTGCTCTTCCATCTGAGTAATGTGGTCTGCTTCTTCCTGAACTGTATCGACCTCGAGTACTTCAAATTCACGCTGAAACGCAGCACCGCCGACCTCTTCGGCATCGCCTCCGGCGGAAGCGACCTCACGAACCTCATCCCCGTTTTCCTCAAGGATTACTGGTATGTGGCGCTGATCTTCCTCGTCTCGCTGGCCTTGGCGGAGATCGGCTATCGCTGGGCCTGGCGCGGACAAGCGGAGCAACCAAAACGGTGGTGGCCCTGGCGCATCATCACGATCGCCTTGGTGCTGTTGATGTCACGCGGTGGCTTGCAGTACATCCCGCTCACCGCGATCGATGCCAGCAAATACTCCGAGCCGGCCTACATGCCCTTGGTGCTGAACACGCCGTTCACCTTCATGACGAGCATTGGAAAACCATTGCTCGAGGAGAAGCATTACATGTCGCCGCAGGAGGCGGAGCGCTTGTGGCCTGTGGTGCATCAATACGGTGGCAAGGCGATGATCGGGCGGAAGCCGAACGTGGTGACGATCATCCTCGAGAGCTTCAGCGCTGCATACAGCGCGAAACTGGCCGGTAAGGACGTCGGCTACATGCCCTTCCTGGATTCACTGATGGGTCAGAGCCTTTGGTTCACGCACGCCTATGCGAACGGACGCCGCAGCATTGACGGAATTCCAGCGGTAACGGCGTCCATGCCGAAGCTGATGCCCGAGGCCTTCATCGAATCGATCTACGCGCAGCAACCCATTACCACACTGCCCAGCCTGCTTGATGCGGAAGGATACAGCACGAGCTTCTTCCATGGCGGGCACAACGGCACCATGGGCTTCGACGCTTTTGCGAAGTCCGCCGGATTCGAGCGCTACGTGGGTCGTGACGAATACCCGGACGCCGCCGATGACGATGGCGTCTGGGGGATCCGCGACCGGCCGTTCTTCCAATTCTACGCGCACCAGTTGAACAAGGAAAAGCAGCCTTTCATGAGCTGCATCTTCTCGCTCTCCTCGCATCATCCCTACAAACTGCCAGAGACCGAGGCGAAGCGTTTCTCTGGCGGTGTCCTACCTATCATGCCTACGCTGCGCTACGCGGACGATGCCCTGCGCCAATTCTTCGCCACGGCGGAAAAGATGCCGTGGTTCCGCAACACGATCTTCATCATCACCGCGGATCATACTGCTGATCTTCTGAGGGATGGTCAGGCCAGTGGATCGGCATTCGACCATTGGGTCCCGCTGATCTTCTTCATGCCCTCGAAGATCGCACCGCGACAGGACGATCAGGTGGCGCAACAGATAGACATCCTTCCCACGGTAATGGATATGATCGGCTATCCAAAACCCTTCTTCGCCTTTGGCAGCAGTGTGCTTCGCGACGAGGGGGTTCCTTCATCGGTGAGCGAGAATAGCGCGACGTGGTTGATCATCGGTGATAGCGCACAGTTGCGATCCGATGGTAAGCGCGTGCTGTGGTCGGCGCCATTGCGTGACGGGACGCCGCCGGACAGTGCGCGCATGGAAAGCCTACAACACCAAGTGCAGGCCGCCATCCAGCAATATAATTTCCACCTCCTGCACCGCGACATGGTGCTGAAAGCCCCATGAAGATCACGGTGATCCTAAATCCACGCTCGGGCAAGCAGCGTGCGACCTCGCTGCGCTCCGAAGCGGAAAAACTGGCGCAGGCGCAACAGGCGGAACTGACCGTGAACGTGATCGAAGGACCCGGCGACGGCACCCGTTTCGCACGCGAAGCGGTGGCCCATGCTGTTGATCGCGTGATCGCCATCGGCGGTGACGGCACCTTGAATGCGATCGCCGCAGGTCTTGTGGGCACCAGCGTTCCCTTGGGCATCGTACCGATGGGATCCGGCAACGGCTACGCGCGTTCCTTGAAGCTTTCGCGCGAGCCGATGGAAGCACTGCGCACCGCGTTCACCGGCAAGGCAACGCCGATGGACGTGTGCTACCTGAACGACCACCTCTTCCTAGGTACCGCAGGCATCGGTTTCGATGCGCGTGTGGCCTGGGAGTTCGACCAAAGCAAAGGCCGCGGGATGTGGAACTACATGCGCATCATCTTCAAGGAGATCCTCGGTGCCAAGCCGATGCGCGTGGTGACCAAAGCGAACAACTCCGTTCGGGAGGACCACGTGCTGATGATGGTCTTCTGCAACACGCGCGAGTTCGGGAACGGTGCGGTGATCAGCCCCGGCTCCGCGCCGGACGATGGACTGGCCGAGTTGCGCATCGTGACCAAGCCGCCCCTGCTGCCGATGATCGCGGCTTTCATTCGCATGTATAACGGGCAGATCGACGGCAGCCCGTACGTAAGCAACATCGTGACGAAAGAGGCCGGGGTGCATCAGGGCGGCCTGCTCGCGCATTTGGATGGGGAACCGGTTGAGATCGGCAACGACATCCACTTCCGGCTGGATCCCCGAAAATTGCACGTGGTCCGTTGACACCGTCCATGCGCACACTCACCTGCCTCCTTGCATACGCCTGGGCAGTGTGCGCGGCGCACGCCCAAGATGATCTGCGCTTCACTCGGGTCCTCGCCTCCAATGGCGATCCTTCCACAACCATTACGGCGATCGCCAAGGACAGCCTAGGCTTTTACTGGTTCGGTACCATGGACGGCATCCTGCGCTATGACGGGACATCCTTCACCACTTACGCATCCTCCCGTTCGGACAGTACGGCCATACTTGGCGGTACCGTCTTCAGCATTCTGCCCGCGCACAATGGCACACTTTGGATCGGCACTGATGGAGGGCTATGCAACTTCGATCCACGTACGGGCAAAGCGCACCACTATCACCACCTTCCTAGCGATCCACGATCGGTGCCACAGGACGATCGCACGGTGATCGTCCGGGATGACAAAGGCCATGTTTACATCGGCGGTTCCGGTGGTTTGGCCCGATTTGATCCGGGATCAGGAACCTCTACCCTGCTCCTTCGTGGGGATCAGCTGGAGGGCCAGATATTGCACCTGCTGATCTCGCAGGACGGATCCATCTGGCTGGCGACCACCAAGGGCGTGGAGCGCTTCGACCCGCGGACGCATCAACTTCAGTATAGGGGTGCGCCGTTCGCCGATCCACGCACCCGAAGTGCCCAATGGCTGGCACAGGATGCGACGGGACGTATCTGGTGCTCATTCTGGGGCGGCGGCCTCGCGCGCTGGGACACCACAGAGCATCGCTTCGTGACCTATTTGCACGAACCTCTTCCTGCGAACCCATCCATCGCCAACATCTTCGGACCGATCATCCCGATCACGGAGAAGGGTCACACGGTGATACTCGCTGTGGGTGAGTATGGCCTCTTACGGGCCGAAGCGGGAATTGGCGACAGCGCTTTGTCACGGCCTCGTTGGATGGTGCCTCACGATGGTTCGGACACCCAGGGAGCATCATCTGCATCAAGGTGTATGCTTCGTGAATCGAACGGTCAACTCTGGGTAGGTGGTGCGAACGGTCTTTTCGTTGCGATACCCGAACAGCAATTGTTCCATCGCCAAGGAAACGTCTCTTCAGGTAGTATCATTCGACTGCGCCAACAGGACAGCACCTTGTTCACCACCGCTTGGTATGGGCAAGGATTGACCGCCGTGTATGGCAGCGGAAAGGTCCACCATTGGGAACTTCCGAAAAATTTCCCAGAACGCGGAGAAGCCGCCCAGATGGGCGATGCGTTGCGCCTACCCGATGGGAACATACTCGTGGCCACGCTTGCGGGGCTCCTGCACCTGGACGCTGGCTCGGGCTCCTATCAACTCATCCTTCCCGGTGGGATCGAAGACCCCTCCATGGATGTGCGCACCACCGCACTTGCCGAGGCGGGGGATGGCACCGTGTGGGTCGGCGGATACGGCCCTTGGCTTCATCGGTATGATCCCGGCAGCGGACGATGGGAACATCTGGGTGCCAGCGCTGGGATCGCCCCTCATGTGAATTCCATACTTCGTGACGCGCAAGGACACACGTGGGTAGGTGACCAGCAAGGTTTGTTGGACCGGCATGGAGCTACAGGGCATTTCTACCGTGTTGGACCGATACAGATCAACGGCTCCGCGATGTCGATCCCGGAGGTGAATAGCCTTGCCTTAGGGAAGAACAAGACACTATGGATCGCCACCATGGACGGGCTCTTCCGCAGGGACAGCGCGGGAAACTTCACCTTCTTCGGTCCGGAAAAAGGCATGCCTGTGCATGAGGTGGATCGCCTCTGCATGGACCATGATGGCACTATGTGGGCATCCACTGCCGAGGGTCTTACTGCGATCGGAGTCGATGGATCTTTACGGAATTTCATTTTGCACTCAAGCATGCCTGCGTTCAACATCGGTGGCCTAGTACTGCAACCGGACGGACGCATGGCAATTGCGCTGGGTGAGGACCTATATCGCTTCGACCCCCATGCCCTACTTCAGGAAACCGGCCCCACTCCTGCGCCTGTTATCACCGCTCTTAGCATCAACGGCAACGCGATCGATGTCCCGTATCGTCCCTTCACTCTGAAGTATGACCAGGACCAACTGTCCTTCACTTTCGTGGCGCCTCACTTCCCCGATCACGGAACTGTTTACCACTATATATTGAACGGCGCTGACCACGGGTGGAACAGCACCGTTACAGGCCGGACGGTGAACTACTCGAGCTTGGCTCCGGGTCGCTACACCTTTCAAGTGCGCACCGGCCATGGGCCCAGCGAGCGCACCTCATCCATGATATTCACGATCACGCCACCATATTGGCGGACGTGGTGGTTCGTGACGATCTGCGCTGTTCTGGTCTTCATCGCCATCATCGCTGTGGTGCGGCGCGAGGCGCAACGGAAATTGCGTGAACGTATCCTCATTTTGGAGAAGGAACGCGCCGTGGAAGCGGAGCGACAACGGATCGCACGCGACATGCACGATGATCTGGGAAGTGGGCTCACGCGCATTGCGATCCTCGGGGAGGTGGCCAAACGACAGCCTCTTGTAGATCCGAAGATCCTGGACGACGTGTCGAACAGCGCCCGCGAACTGGTGGAGAACCTGGGCAACATCGTGTGGGTGCTGAACCCCGGCCATGACCGACTCCCAAGTTTGCTGGCCTACATCCGCGAGTACGCCGGAAAGACCCTTGAGGTATGGGACATCACCCTGCACATGGAAACATCGGACGAGTTCCCTGACCGCCATGTGGCGGAATCCGTGCGCCGTAATATCTTCCTTATCGTGAAGGAAGCGTTGAACAACTTGACCAAACACGCGGAGGCCCGCAATGTCCGGATCGCGATCATCCTGCTGGGGGACCAGCTACAGATCACGATCACAGATGACGGGCGGGGGTTCGCGCAGGGAAGAGAATTCGGTAATGGGTTGCGCAACATGCGACAGCGCGCGGTCGACCTTGGCGGGGAACTCAGCGTTCAGGGCACCGAAGGCATAGGAACACGCGTAGACCTTAAGATCCCGCTTAAATGAAACTCCACATGAATATGTGATGGCAGCGTTCCAGCGCACGGCTATGTTTGTTCCATGGCCATTCGCGTAGCGATAGTGGAGGACGACCGCGGCATACGCGAAGGACTCTCCATACTGGTCGGTGGCAGCCCCGGCTTCACATGCACAGCCGCTTACGCCAATGCCGAAAGTGCATTGATAGGCTTGCCGAAGAACCCGCCCGATGTGGTTCTCATGGACATCCAACTTCCAGGCATGGACGGCATCACCTGTGTCGCACAGGCCAGTGTCCTTTGCCCGAACACGATGTTCCTGATGAGCACCTCCTTCGATAACGATGAGGAGGTCTTCAATGCTCTGCGCGCGGGTGCCAACGGATACGTGTTGAAGAATACGCCACCCGTTAAATTGCTGCAGGCCATCGCGGAACTGCATGGCGGCGGTTCGCCGATGTCCGCGTCGATCGCACGCAAGGTCATAGGATCGCTGCGTCCCGCCCAGGCCACACCTTCTGCATCCGAGCTGTCCAGCCGGGAGTTGGAGATACTTGAGGCCCTGAGCAAAGGCATGCGCTACCAAGAAGTGGCGGATACGCTCTTTATCAGCGTGGACACCGTGCGCTCGCATGTGCGGGCCATGTATGGAAAGCTCCAAGTGCACAGCCGCACCGATGCGGTGAATAAGGTATTCCCGCGGGTGATCCTGCGCTCGCTACCGATCGTTGACACGCCCCGGCGATCAATACGGAGAAAGTAGAAACCGCAGTACCGCAGTTGGCGGACGCGTGAATCCCATTTTCATGCTATTGCCGAGGGTGAAGCCGCAAGGCAATTTTGACCCGCTTGGTCGACCCTTGCCAACGGAGCACGAAAGGTCCCGACCAAGGGCACTCTTTGAATGCCTAGCAGAGTTCAACGCGCCAAAATGCTGCACCCGCGATCAGCCTGAACAAAAACCTTAAAACCCAGCGATAGATGGATCGGAGACTTTACGCTTTCATTCTCATAGGAGTGGTCTGTCCTGTGGTCGGACACGCTCAAGCCTATGCTGACCGCATCATTTACGGTCGCGCCACGGAGCCTAATGGCACGATATGGTTGAACGATGCCGCCGGTACGGATTCTCTGCTCTTCAGCAATGGCGCCTATCCAAAAGTGGACAGGGATGGCAAGTTCATCCTGTATCTGCAGAACACCGCTGTGAGCAACCCTGCCTATGGAGGGTTGGTG
>JBEPUG010000019.1:0-30309 GCA_041691695.1 Flavobacteriales bacterium | reverse complement strand
GCAGCGCACCCTCGCAGGCCGCGATGCTCCGGCTCACCTCGTAGCTGAAGTCCACGTGGCCCGGCGTGTCGATGAGGTTCAGGATATACTTCTCGCCATTGAGCGTGTAGTCCATCTGGATGGCCTTGCTCTTGATGGTGATGCCGCGCTCGCGCTCCAGGTCCATGTCATCCAGGTTCTGCGCCTGCATATCACGGTCAGCGATGGTGCCGGTCATCTGCAGCAACCGGTCGGCCAAGGTGCTCTTGCCGTGGTCGATGTGCGCGATGATGCAGAAGTTGCGGATGTTCTTCATGAAGGGAGGCCCGAAAAAGCGCGCGAAGGTAGCGAGCATTGGACGGGCTGCTTAGGCAACACCACCCTTGATGCCCGGGGGCGGTTTGATGTACATTTATGATCTTGCCTAATCCTCCCAACAATGAAAGATCGTTACGCTTTAGCACTGATCGCTCTGCTGTTCTCTCCGTTCTGCATGGCACAAGGTCCTCATACGGAACAAGCCTACGAAGCTTGGAAACTGACCCAGATCCAGCATCCGCTGCAAGTCTCGACAGCACATCCTGCAGCATCCCACTCAGCCACGGGGGAACTTCGGGGTGGCGGAGCGCCGCCCTGCGCATGCTGGATCACACCGGATTCCACCTACACTACGTTAGATAATAGCACGCAATGGGACGCAGGGGGCTTCAGCAGTGGCGATGACGGCTCATACGGCCCGATCATACTCCCGTTCAACTTCTCACTATACGGGACGGACTATACCACCGCTTACATCAATATCAACGGCAACATCTCTTTCAACTCCTATTTCGGCACCTTCTCTTCCACCGGCTTCCCGATCTCCAGCTACACCATGGTGGCCCCTTTTTGGGCTGATGTGGATATGCGTGGCGGCGGGGTGGACAGCGACAAGGTGCAGTTCAAGTCCACCGCCAACGCGCTGTATGTGAATTGGACGAACGTGGGCTATTTCAGTCAACATACGGACAAGGTGAACTCATTCCAGGTCATCATCAGCGATGGGACGGATCCGGCGATCCCCGGTGGCAACAACGTCTCCTTTTGCTACGGTAGCATGCAATGGACAACGGGGGATGCATCGGGAGGGATCAATGGCTTTGGTGGAACACCGGCCACTGTGGGCGCAAATCAGGGCGATGGGGTCAGTTATCTCCAATTTGGCCGCTTTGATCATTCCGGTACGGACTGGGATGGACCATTTGTGAATAACGATGGGGTGGATTGGCTGACCGATCGCCATTTCTCCTTCAGCACGGCCACTGCGGCCATTCCTCCCATCTATACCAGCATCGGCTGCGACACGTTGGAAATTGAGGCGGGGTCCTCCTATGATTATCCGATGATGATGATAGCAGGTGGAGGAGGTCAAGTGATCACGGGTAGCTCATCCTGCCCCGGCATCGCCGGTTATATCGAGACAACCAACACTTCGGGGGATATGGCAGAGATCCTTTCGAGCATAACGCCGGCGGAGGATGAAGTGGGCATGCACACCATCAACTACACCGCCCAAAATGATGCGGACACTGCCTTGGTCTCGACCTACACGATATACGTGAAGGTCTTGCCCGGCACGACCACTGGCGTTGCGTCGATCGGGACCAAAGGGGCGATCACTGTGCAGCCCAATCCCGCGAATGACAAGGTCACCGTGAGCTGGCCTGCGGAGTTGAGACCCACATTAATGCAGGTGATCTCCACGGATGGTTCTCTCGTGATGTCACGTGCTGCGGGGATCGGAGCAACGCGGATGCAATTGGATGTGAGCAACCTGGCGCCAGGCATCTATACCGTGCGCTTGGCCGGATCATTCGGTGTTTCAACGGCACGGCTGGTCCGCTGAGGGCAACGTCATCTAGGCTGGGTACGTCCTCTCACCAGCAACGGTAAGTTCATCTGCACGAGGGATCAGTTCTGCCACTCCTCTTCAGGTTTACTTACATTCACGATCCCAACACCCACCTTCCATGAAACGACTGTACTCTTTCCTTTCGCTATTTCTCGTTGTTGCCTTTGGCGTTTCCGCCCAGACCTACCTCACGCCATCCGAGTACAATGCGCTGAAGTTGGTCGGTCAGTTGCCGGGTGATCCGGTGATCATAGGCCAGCCCGCGCCGCATGGCAATTTCCATCCTGGCGCAGTGCAACGCGACGGCCCCTGTGCTTGCTGGATCGATCCAGATAGCAGCTATACACTCGCACTCGCCCCGAATGATGATGGTAGTTCGTCCTTGATCTCCCTGCCGTTCACCTTCAACCTCTTTGGTGCCCAGTATACCACGCTGTACATCAACAACAACGGGAACGTCTCTTTCCAAAATTCATACGCGACCTATTCCGCCGCTGGTTTTCCGTCGCCCCAATACATAATGGTCGCCCCCTTCTGGGCGGATGTGGATACCCGTGCAAGTGCGGATGGTACACCAGGCGGAACGGTGACGTACAAGATCACCCCCACAGCGCTGTATGTGAACTGGACCGACGTGGGATATTTCCCCCAACAGACGGACCTGCTCAATTCCTTCCAGCTGATCCTTACCGATGGCACCGACCCAGCAGTTCCCGACGGCAACGTGGCTTACTGCTATCGTGACATGCAATGGACCACAGGTAGTGCCTCATCCGGCGTGGGCGGTTTCGGCGGCATACCGGCAACGGTCGGTGCGAACCAAGGTGATGGCGTGAATTACTCCCAGATCGGCCGCTTCGATGCGCCCGGTACCCAATTCGTGGGCCCGGACACGATCAATGGTGTGGATTGGCTCGATGACCGCCACTTCGTCTTCAATACCGCCGGTGGATCCGTGCCTCCGGTATTCAGCACTACGGACGGTTGCGATACGCTTACTGTCCCGGAAAGTGGTCTACAGCTGATACAGGTGGAAGCCTTCCCTGGAAGTCCGGGCGAACAGGTGTCGATCACCACGGATCCAGGTGGATTGGGTGGCTACACCGAGACCACCAATCTCTCCGGTGATTTCGCCAAAGTGCTGGCGGAGGTGAACCCACAGCCAGGCGATGCCGGCCTATACACCATCACGTATGTGGCCTCGATCAGCGGCAGTAACCAAACCTCTCAGATGCACCTCTATGTGAAAGTGGAAGCCGCAACTAGCATAGTGGAATTGCAGGAAGGCAGCCTCGCCATTACACCCAACCCGGCCTCGGACAACGTGCTGGTAAGCTGGCCTGCAGGCATGGCCCCGCAGCGCATCGATGTGATCGGCATCGATGGCCGGACGGTTCGCAGCGTGACCCCTGGATCGAATTCGGGACAACTCCAGGTGGACCTTCAAGGCTTGGCAGCAGGGACCTACGTGGTGCGCGCCGTGAACAACTCGGGTGCGACCTTTACCCGCCTGATAAAGCGGGTCGACTAAGAAGAACCTGATGTTGGACGAAAGCCCCGAGGATCGATCCTCGGGGCTTTCATTTGTTTCAGCGGCTGCGCATCCAACTTCGCTGAATGCTCGGAAGCGCACGGGTCTTTGACAGTTCGGATATAGGTGACCATGCCCCTATCCGACGTAATTTGTGGTCCTGCATCGGGCAACCTTATCCCAGCGGATCGCATCATATTGCACGCAAGGCCATGACGGATGAGCAATTGGTAGCCGGATGCCTCAAAGGCGAGCCGATCGCTCAAAAAGCGCTCTATCAGGCCTATGCACGAAAAATGATGAGCATCTGCATGCGTTATGCGCACAACCGCGAACAGGCCCAGGACATCCTGCAGGACGGCTTCGTGAAGGTGTTCCAGAAGATGGACCACTTCCGGGCAGATGGCCCGCTGGGTGGATGGATCGCACGCACCATGGTGAATACCGCCTTGGACCATATCCGCCGCAACAAGCCCTTCGACCATAGCCTCGACCTTACCGAAGCCGAGCACCTCCATGCAGAGGATGCGCATGCAGTAAGCGCGATGACCACCGCCGAACTGATGGAACTGATCCAAGCGCTGCCTCCGGGCTACCGCACGGTATTCAACCTGTTCGCCATCGAGGGTTATCCGCACAAGGAGATCGCAGCGATGCTTGGCATCTCGGAGAACACCTCCAAATCCCAATTCATGAAGGCGCGTGCCTACCTGCGCAAACTGCTGCCGAAGGAAACGGCGGACATCCATGGCCATGTCAATGAAGGATGAACTGATAGACCTCTTGCGCGACCGCTTCACCGGCCATGAGCTGGAGGTGCCGCATACCGTGTGGGAAAATGTGAGCGGACAACTGGCTGCCAGCGCGAGCGGAGAAGGTCTGCGGGAAGCGTTGCAGGACAAGTTCCAAGCGCATGAGGTGGATGTGGACCCCAGTGCCTGGTCGAACATCAGTGCACAGCTCGGTCATGGTGTAGCTGCCGGAACTTCTTTCGGTACAGCTTGGATCGCGGCCGGTATTGCCGCCGTTGCGATCACCGCAGGGGTGATGCTTTGGAACACACGTGAAACTCCTGCACCGGTGATTGTCACGCCGGTCGAGACCGTGAACCAACAACCTGTTGCCTCACTTTCGACCGGACCAACGAACCCGCAAGAGCCCATCGTCGCCTCCGCAGCGGTCCCTGCCAAGTCAGAAAATATACCTACTAAAAAAATTGCACATAAGTCTGTAGCTCCGGTGGTTCTGAAGCAGCAGCCTGTCCAACAACCTCCCTTGAGTGTGAAAGCGGAAGCGAAGGATGCGCCTTTGACCGATGTGGGATCCTCCACAAGCGGCAATGCGACGGTCGATCCGGTAAAGCAGCCGCCGACACCGCAACCACAGACAACCGCCGTGCAAGCGCCGAAGACCGAACCTGTTGGCGAGGGCACCGGGACCTCCAAAAACGCAGTATCCACTGCTGCCAGTGATCCGGAACAATCGACCACTCAGTCCTTGACCAACCAGACCTCCCCTGCGCCACAGGGCATGAACGGCGATGATCCCTTCACTAAGACGGATGCATTCAACATGTTCTTCCCGAACACCTTCACACCCAATGGGGACGGGGATAACGACGAGTTCGGGGTTATTGTGGGGCCGCATCTCAATGCCTTGATCCAGATCTTCTCCATGAACGGCTCGCTGGTCTTCCAGACGAACGACCTCTCCCAATGGTGGAATGGGCACTTGCCGAATGGCAATATCGCTGAAGAAGGTTCCTACACTTGCATTGTGCAGGTCACCGATCTCGATGGCCAAGCTCATCTCAAGAAGAAAGTGATCAGCCTATATCGCACGCTGAACCCATGAAGATCATACGACCCATACTCCTTTTCCCAGTGCTCTTGGGTTGTTTTTCAGCAATGGCCCAAACGCTGACCCCGCCGCCGAACATCACCAACCATTTTGAATACGATGCTTGGAAGCAGCAGTTCGTGACCCCACAGGACGTGGAGCCTGCGCACCCCGTTTTGCCGATCGATACCACCAATAGCGGAAACGAACGCGGTGGAAGTGCCACCTGTTCCTGTTGGATCACACCGGACGCCTCCTATACGACCATCAACAACAGTAACGGATGGAATGCTGGCGGTTTCAGCAGCAGTGACGACGGTTCATACGGCCCGATCGCCTTGTCATTCAACTTCTATCTCTACGGCACCAACTACACCAGCGCCTACATAAATATCAACGGCAACGTCTCCTTCAACAATTATTTCGGCATCTTCTCATCCACCGGCTTCCCAGTCTCCACCTACACCATGGTCGCACCCTTCTGGGCGGATGTCGACCTCGGAGGGAGCGGCGTGAACAACAATAAGGTGCAGTATAAATCCACTCCTACTGCACTGTATGTGAACTGGACCAATGTGGGTTATTTCAGTCAACAGACAGACAAGCTGAACTCGTTCCAGGTGATCATCACCGACGGTGTTGACCCTGTTGTTCCGAATGGCGCGAATGTGTCCTTCTGCTATGGCGACATGCAGTGGACCACAGGCGCAGCGTCCAATGGGGTGAATGGGTTCGGCGGTACGCCGGCGAGCGTGGGGGCGAACAAGGGTGATGGTACCAATTATATCCAATTCGGCCGCTTTGACCATGCAGGCACCGACTATGATGGACCCTTCGGCGTCAATGACGGTGTGAGCTTCTTGGACAACAAGTACTTCACCTTCTCTACTTCGGTCAGTACGGGGAACGTACCACCGGTGATCACCGGTCAATCTGTTTGTGACTCACTCATCGCCTGTACGGGTCAACAGACCCAGTTGAGTGTGGATTTCCTTTCCCCGGAACCAGACCAGATCACTACACCAAGCTCTACGGCCCCAACGCTCAGCAACTATACCGTCATCGATTCGGTCGCAGGACTCAATGCCCATATCACCACCCAATTCACTCCGACCATGGCGGATACGGGATATCACGTGGTCACATTTCAAGGAACTGACAACGGGAATCCTGTAATGACCTCCACGTTGACGATCATTATCCATGTCCTACCCTCGCCTCAGATCGATCCCGGTTCACTCTTGGTCTGTGATAATGATTCGGCGGTCGACATGCTCACGGTGCTGGGCGGAAGCCCCACGACCGGCGGGGTTTGGACAGCCCCTGACGGATCCAGCCACAGCAACCTCTTCATCCCGGGGACGGATGTTGACGGCGATTACATCTACGTGGTCGGGGGTGGGGGGCAATGCGCGGCAACAGGCACAGCGACGATGACCAATGTACCCCACGCGGACGCGGGGGGGGATACCACCTTGGCCTATTGCTCCTGGGACTATCCCGATGCGCTCTTCCCACACCTCACCGGAACACCCCAGAGCGGTGGCGCTTGGCTAGACCCGAACGGCGTGGCCTTCGATGGCCAGATCGATCCGGCGACCTCAACGCCCGGCAACTATCTCTACATCGTAACACCGCCCACACCCTGCCCCAACGACACCGCTTCCATCGCAATTGCGATCCCACCAGCGGTATATGCCGGTACCGACAGTTCCATCGTGATCTGCCGTGATGCGTCCCCCTTCAGTATGCGCAGCAAATTGGGCGGTCAGGTGGACACCACCGGAACCTGGGTCAACACCCTCGGCGTAACAGTACCCGACCTCTTTGACCCCGCGACAGGCGTGATCGGCGTGTATACCTACACGGTGCCTGCCATCCTGCCTTGCCCTGATCAATTCGCGGTGCTCACCATCAACTTGGATGAGCTTCCCATCGCCGGTATCGATTCATCCTTGGTGATCTGTGCCAACGGCGGCGACTATCCCCTCTTCCCGCTGCTCGGCGGCGGTCCCAATGTGGGTGGCCATTGGCTGGACCCCTTGGGAGCACCGATGGATGGCACCTTGGACCCGAGCTTGGAACTGTCCGGTGATTATACCTACGTCGTTTATGGGCCTGGCACCTGTGTCCACCTCACGGATACCGCTTTGGTCAATGTCCATATCGATCCCTTGGCCGTGATCTCCTTCACCGCCGACCCGGATAGTGGATGCAACCCCTTACAGGTGCTATTCACCAACACCACCGACTCCATCTACGTGGGAAACTCCTGTGTATGGGATTTGGGCGATGGCACTCCTGCTTTCTCCAATTGCGGTTCCTTCACCCATACCTATCAAGATCCCGGATGGTACCATGTGAAGTTGCAGATGACCACTCCCCAAGGCTGCACCAACCAGTTGATCGTGCCGGGTGCGGTGCTGGTTGATCCCGCGCCCCTGGCCACCTTCGTATGGACCCCTAACCCCGGCACTCCAGGGAACAGCAACATCGTCTTCACTGCCACGGACCCGCATGCGGTGGATTTCCAATGGACCATAGCCACGGACGACTTCCAGTCGGGGCAGCAGGTGGCGCATGCCTTTACTGACCAGATCGGCGGTGAATACCCGGTATGCCTCGCTGTGAAGGACCGTTACGGATGTGTCGATACGCTCTGCGACAGCGTTGCCGTGATCATACCCAGCCTCTATACCCCCTTGGCCTTCACCCCGGATGGGAATGGTGTCAATGACATCTTCAAGCCTTACTCCGCCGACATCGTGGCCAACGATTATGAGATGCGCATCTTCGACAGGTGGGGGGAACTGGTGTTCGACACCAAGGACCCCAATGCCGGCTGGGACGGCAAGGGACGAAATGGAGCGATCCTCCCAACCGGCGTCTACGTTTGGCGCATCACTTACCGTCCGGTGTACACCGCGGACAAGACCGACCAGTTCGGAACCATCACCTTGCTGAAGTGATCCTTTGGACAATGGCAACTTCCGTTCATATCGCGAACTCCTCCCAAGAAATTCCGCTCGCAGTAAGCGGCTCTTCCAAACATTCGACCCTCACGAGTATCTTGGCCAACCCTTTTGCCTTTGGCCCGTTCCCTGCCCCCCAAAAGACCCAGTCCATGAAGAAGCTCATCACCCTCGCACTCCTGTTTTGCGCGTTCGGCTCTTTGCTGCATGCACAAGACGTTAGTTTGACCATCGACCAATACGAGTCGATGAAACTCGCCGGCACATTGCCAGCGCAGTATCACGTGGCCTATTCCACCCTCCCACAAGCTCCTATCCAGCATCCCTCCGCCAGCTATCTCGCCCAGCGCGGTGGCGGCGGCACGGGCGGGACCTGCCAATGCTGGATCACTCCTGATGCTACTTACTCCTTGGCGTTGGCTCCAAATGATGACGGTTCATCATCGCAGATCAACCTGCCGTTCACCTTCAATCTCTACGGGGAGTCCTACACCACGTGCTATGTGAACAACAACGGGAATGTGTCCTTCCAGAATTCCTACGGCACCTACTCGGCCGAGGGCTTCCCATCCGGATCATACAAGATGGTGGCTCCTTTCTGGGCTGATGTGGACACGCGTGCAAGCAGCAACGGCACGTTGGGTGGTACCGTAAAATATAAGGTCACTCCCAATGCCATGTATGTGAACTGGTCCGATGTGGGCTACTTTGCACAGCAGACCGACAAGGTGAATTCCTTCCAATTGATCATCAGCGACGGGACCAACACGGACGTCGGCATAGGCAATACGGTGTCCTTCTGCTATAAGGATATGCAATGGACCACGGGTTCCGCATCATCTGGCGTCAATGGTTTTGGTGGGGTCCCAGCCGTTGTGGGGGCCAATCGCGGGAATGGCGTGGACTACATCCAATTCGGGAAATTCGACCATGCCGGCACCGATTATCAAGGACCGCAGGCCGGCAGTTCCCAATCCGGTCCTCCTTATTCAGGGATCAGCTGGTTGGACAACAAGAGCTTCATCTTCACGACGGCCGTGAGCACGACGAACATTCCTCCTATCGCAAGTAGCACCTCGCTTTGCGACACGGTCGCTGTTTGTGTGAATGAACTGGTGGACCTGGACATCAACTTCCTCTCCCCGGAACCCGGCCAGCTGACCACGGCAAGCTATTCGATCGTCCCCCCCCTCGGCGCCACCATCACGGAGACCAACAGTGGCCCGTTGAACACGGCGAATCTTCATCTTCAGTTCATTCCTATCCAATCCGACGAGGGGATCCACACCATCATCTACACGGCCACGGATGATGGGGCTCCTCCCTTGACCACGACGGTCACCGTGATCCTCCATGTCTTCTATACTCCAGCCCCTCCGCCCCTCATCACCGGCGATACCTTGGCCTGCCCGGGATTGGGCACAGTGCTCACGGCCTCGGGTGGATATGAGAACTACGATTGGTCGAACGGCTACAACGGTACCACGGTGCTCGTCGGCCCAGGCACTTACTACGTGCAGGCCAGCACCGGCGCGTGCATCCTAGTATCCAATTACGTTACCGTGACCGCAGCCACACCGCCAACGCCTGCTATCTCGGGCGTTCTCTTCAACTGCGGTGGGGAACCCGCGCATCTCATGACCTCGCAACCGTATAGCGGGTATCATTGGAGCAATGGTAGCACGGATCCCAATATCGATGTCTCCACCGGCAGCTACTCCGTGATCGTTACGGATGCGCATGGTTGCACGGGGCACTCCGATACAGTGAACGTGGTAAGCGCGAATTCACCCTCGGCCCTGTTCACGAGCGTTCCCAACGGAACAGTGATCCCCGGTACCACGGTGATCTATACCGATCAATCCGACGGCAACGGTTCAAGCATCACCAGTTGGGTGTGGACCCTCGATTCCGCAGGGACCAGCACCAGTACAACGTATGCACCCACCTTCACCACTCCTGGCACATATGCAGTGACCTTGACAGTGACGAACGCCAATGGCTGCACCGATTCATACACGTACAACCAAGTGGTGGTGCCCACGGATATCGTGCTTCCGAACGTCTTCAGCCCGAACAGCGATGGCGTGAATGATGAGCTCGTTTTCGAAGGTGCCCAATACTATCCTAACACGGCTCTCTCGGTCTTCAACCGCTGGGGTCAGGAGGTCTATTCGAGCAGCAACTACAAGAACACGTGGAAGGGCACCGACATGCCCGACGGCACCTATTTCTACGTGCTCAAGCTGGAGACCGGCAAAGAGTATAGCGGCAACGTGACCCTGTTGCGTTGATCGCCGGAAGACCACCTTACATAATGCTTGGAAGCCCCGCACGTCGGGGCTTCCGGCTATCTTGGCCGCCCCAATGAAGGTCATCGACCACCTGCGGAACAGCGACCGCACACTCTTCTCCTTTGAGATCCTGCCTCCCTTGAAGGGCAGCGATATCCGCTCGATCTATGCAGGCATCGACCCGTTGATGGAGTTCAAGCCCAGCTTCGTGAACGTGACCTACCACCGGGAAGAGGTCATTTACAAGGAGCGCGGACATGGACTGTTGCAAAAGGTGCGTTTGCGCAAGCGGCCCGGCACGGTCGGTATCTGCGCAGTGATCAAGGCCAAGTACGAGGTGGATACGGTGCCTCACTTGATCTGCGGCGGATTCAGCCGCGAGGATACCGAGGATGCCTTGATCGAACTCAACTTCTTGGGTATCGATAATGTGCTGGCACTGCGCGGTGATCCGGTGAAGAGCGAACCGCATTTCATCCCCGAGCGCGACGGCCATTCGCATGCGGAGGATCTCATCCGCCAGATCTGGGGTTTGAACCATGGCAAGTACCTCTATGATGAGGAGCAGGAGGCGTCGCCTACCAATCTCTGCGTCGGTGCGGCCTGCTATCCGGAAAAACACGCCGAGGCGCTCAACCCTGGAACGGACCTGACCTACCTGAAACGCAAAGTGGATGCAGGGGCGGAATACTTGGTGACACAGATGTTCTTCGACAACCAGCGCTATTTCGACTTCGTCGAGCGGTGCCGGCAGGAAGGCATCAATGTACCCATCATTCCCGGATTGAAACCCTTGACCAACTTCAGGCACGTAAGCTTCATCCCAAAGACCTTCAACATAGACCTGCCGGACGCCTATGCGCGCGAACTGGTGAAGTGCAAGACCGACGCGCAGGTGAGGACATTGGGCATTGAATGGACGGTGCAACAAGCGAAGGAACTGCAAGCACGCAAAGTGCCAAGCCTTCACTTCTACACCATGGGGCGCTCCGAGGCGGTCCGTGAGGTGGCCGCGCAGATCCTTTGACGTTCGCTGTCAGTTCGCGATCAAGTAGCGCGTAACTTGCATCCCATGCGCCCACTACTACCCCTCACGTTCTGTCTTGTCTGGTCAGCCGCACAGGCCCAGGTCGGTTACAATGAAGCTCCTTTCAATGCTTTGGTCCACAGTGAACAACAGCACCACGGCGTCCTGAAGAGTGACATGCCTCCCACGCGCGGCTTCGATATGAAGTACGCCCGTTGCCACTGGAACCTCGACCCTGCTGTTCGCTACATCAGCGGTAACGTCATGTCCAAATTCACCGCGATGGTGGACCTGGACCAACTGGTATTCGACATCAGCGACAGCCTGACCATTGATTCTGTGAGCTACCACGGCTCCTTGATCGCCTTCTCCCAGGATGGCGGTAACCTGTTGACGATATCACTTCCTGCCACGATCCCTACTGGCGCATTCGACTCCGTCGCCGTGACCTACCATGGAGTGCCACCAAATACAGGCTTTGGCAGTTTTGTCACCAGCCAGCACAATGGAACGCCCATAGTATGGACGTTGAGTGAGCCTTACGGTGCCAGGGACTGGTGGCCATGTAAGCAGGACCTCAACGATAAGATCGATTCCATGGACACATACATCACCACAGCGGACGCATACCGCGCCGCGGGCAATGGGGTGTTGGTGGATTCGGCTTCGGCCAATGGCCAGACCACATGGCACTGGCGGGAGCGCTACCCCATCGACCCCTATCTCGTGGCCACGGCTGTCACCAACTACCAAGTGGATTTGCGCTATGCGGTGATCGATGGCGACAGCATACCGATGGTCACTTATGCTTATCCCGAGAATTTCTATGCGGCCACGTTGAACGCCGATGACGTGTTGGGCCAGATGACGCTGTACAGCCAGCTCTTCGGCCTCTATCCGTTCGCCAATGAGAAATATGGCCACGCCCAATTCGGTTGGGGCGGAGGCATGGAGCACCAGACGATGACCTTCGTGGGCGCTTTCCAGTACGAGCTTGCTGCGCACGAGTTGGGCCACCAATGGTTCGGCGACAAGGTGACCTGCGGGAGCTGGCAGGACATCTGGTTGAATGAAGGCTTCGCAACCTACCTCACCGGGCTTTGCTATGACTACCTCGTGCCGATCTATTGGCAGGGCTGGAAGCAGGCCAAGATCAACGATATCACCAGCCAGCCAGGTGGCAGTGTGCTTTGCACCGATACGCTGGACCAGAACCGCCTCTGGGACTCCCGCCTCACGTATAACAAAGGCGCGATGGTGATCCATATGCTGCGCTGGGTATGCGGCGACTCCGCGTTCTACCAAGGTCTGCGGAACTACTTGGACGATCCTGCGTTGGCCTACGGCACGGCACTCACCAATGATCTGGAGACGCACTTGGAAGCCACTTCCGGTTTGGACCTGTCCCAATTCTTCGCCGACTGGTACGTCGGTGAAGGCTATCCCATCTATACCACGGTATGGAACCAGAACAGCAATGGCGATGTGACCGTCAATCTCTCACAGACGACATCCCATCCGTCCGTATCGTTCTTCGCGATGCCCGTTCCCATCCGCTTCAGCGGTGAAGGGATGGACAGTACGGTAGTGCTCCAGAACACCGCGAACAACCAGCAATTCACTTTCCACCTTCCCTTCACGGTCGGAGGCGTCGTTTTCGATCCCGACCTCTGGTTGATCAGTGCGAATGACGTGGTAACGCGCGTGAGCGAGATCGCCGACGGGGAGCACGAACTTGTGCTTTATCCGAATCCTGCCCGCGACAAGATCTCTTGGCGTGCGATCGGATCCTTCCATGGCGCAGAGACCGCCAAGGTCATCGACGCACTTGGCCGCGCCGTGATCACGGGTGATGCGCATTCGGGCTCCTTCGATATTTCAGGGCTGGCCCCAGGCAGCTATCTGCTTGAGCTCACGGACGATCAAAGCACCTTGCGTTCGCGTTTCATCAAGCGGTAACGCGCTCACCGAGCATTCGCGCCACGTACTTGCCTACCACGTCGAATTCCACGTTCACGGCCGCACCTTTCCGCAGTTCACAGAACGTAGTGTGCGCGTGCGTGTAAGGGATCACGGCCACTGCGAAGCTGCGAGCGTCGAGTGAGGCGATGGTGAGGCTCACTCCGTTCAAACAAACGGAACCTTTCTCAACGAGCAACGCGCGCTCGTTTGGTAGCATGAAGGAGTAGGCCCAACTGCCACTGTGCTCTTCCACGTTGATGCATTGCACCATCGTGTCCACATGTCCTTGAACCATGTGCCCATCCAATCGGTCACCGAGGCGCAGACTGCGTTCGAGGTTCACGCCATCGCCCTGCTTCAGCGATCCGATGTTGCTTCGCCGCAGCGTCTCCTCCACCGCTGTCACGCGGTACCAAGCCGCTGTATGGTCCAAGGCGTTCGAGACCTCCACCACGGTGAGGCAAACGCCATTGTGCGCGATGCTTTGGTCCACCTTGAGTTCGGGGGTCATCCGCGAGCGCATCAGGAGTTCAACATTCGCACCCGTGGCACGCACCTCCACCACTTCACCAACTTCCTCGACAATGCCGGTGAACATCAGTTCTGCTGCACGTGATTGCCTCCGATCAGCTGCACGGAGCCCTTCAACACTGTTGGCACAATGCCTTGCAAGCGCTGGAACATGACAGTGCAGACGTAGAAGTAAACGCCGTCCGGAACGGGTGCTCCGCCATTGTTCAACGTGCCGTCCCAGTCGATCGCAGGGTCGTTCGTAGTGAACACCACTTGACCCCAGCGGCTGAAGACCTTCAGGTCGATCGTCTTCACCCCGCGGTACGGGAAGGGAATGAAGCGGTCGTTGGAATGGTCGTGGTTCGGGGTGAAAACGTTGGGCAGCGTGTATTCAGGGCAGTTATCGCCGCAGACAGAATCACTGAAGGCGCTCTCATTCCCCACCGAATCGATGGCGGTGACCACATAACAGCCCGCGACCGAGCTGCCGTCGGTATGCATGAAAGTAGTGTCCGTCGCTCCAACGATGGTGGCGATCAACTGCAACTCTCCGCCGAGGCTGTCCGTGAAGAAAATGTGGTAGCGCCAGGTATCGTGTGCGCAACTGTTATTCGGATTATTCCACGTGAGCGTGTTCAGTGGGGTCTTGCAATCGTTCACCAACGTAAGTGTCGGCGGACAGGGCGGAGTGCGATCCACCGGCACGGCGCAAAGTTCCTGGCTGTAGTTGATCAACGGCGAAACGATGCTGGTGTCGTTGTAAGCACCGATGCTTTTAACGTAGTAACAATAGGTCTCCCCGTTCGTGAGCAGCGTGTCCACGTAGACCGGTTGGTCGGTGGTACCGATAAGGGTGAACACGCCAGCGATCTGGCGATAGATATCGAACTGCGTATTGATCCACGGTGTGTTGTAGTTGATGTTCAATGCGATCTGAGAATCGTTCGGGACCGCGGAAAGGAACACGGAGGATGCTGTATTGCTCGGGCCGATCAAGCTGTCGCCGCCATTACCATACAGGTCCACGCGATAGACGTGCTGGCCTGTTCGGGTGTCCAGGCTTGTTTCGATGAAGGAGGTATCCGGGCTGGCCAAGAAGTTGGAGGTGCTACTGGTATGGACCAAGGTGTTCGCCGTGGAAGCTCCATCACCACGATAGACCTTGAAGAGATACGGACCTGGATGCTGAATGGTGTCCAGATCGTAGGCATTGCTCCAGCGTACGGTATCCACGCCGATGGCATTGTCCGTCACTCCCACGCTTACGTTGGTCATGATGGGCACGTCGCGCTCAAGCATATTGCAGAATTCCACACTGGCATAGCTCTGCGCGGCATCGGGGAAAACGGCGATGACCATGTAGCAATAGGTGATGCCGAAGGATAGGCCGTGATCGATATAGCTCGTGCCATTGACTCCGGTAGTGCTACCGATGTATTGATAACCCGTGTAGGCCGGCACACCGGTCTCGCAGTGGCCGGGTGTGAATCCATAGGAACCTTGTCGTCGATAAATCCAATACCCGGATGCATTCGAACACGTGCTTGGGTCCCAGGCCAGATCCATTACTCCTCCATCCGGTGTGGCGCTCGGGTTTTGCGGTGCAGGTGCCACTACGGTGATGAAGACGCTCTCGTAGTCTTGCAACTGGACGAAGGAATAATTATCCATTGCGTTGAAGATCACCTGATAGGGCTGCTGCCGGACATGCGAGCAGTTGGTGGACCAGGAGAAGTTGCCGAAGACGATATTCTGTGATGGAGATGAAGTGAACACAGCCGGCGAACTGGGCACCTCGAAGGGCCCGCCCAAGGCGCTCAACGTGATCACTTGACCGGCGTCAGGGTCTGTGGCCTGCACGCCGAAGGTGAGCACCGTGCCCGCCTCCACGCAGGTATCCTGCACGTCGGCGATCACCGGTGGTCGATCGTCGCAGTTCCCAACGATCACCTGCATGTCGCGTTCCACCCAACCGATCACCGACCGGACACCTGTATAGTTCGTCCGCCATTCCTTCACGATGAAGGCGATGTTGTAAATGCCCATTACCTGCGGAGCATTCCAAGTGATGGTCCCTGTGATGGGATCAATGGTGTAGGTGTTGTTAGCCCCCGGACCCACTTCATTTGGGAAATGATAGTTCGGTATCGGATCACCATGTCCGTCACCAGTGAGATCTCCTCCCAAGCAGACTTTCGGCTCGAAGGAAAGGCTGTCCCCGTCACTGTCGTAGGCACCGGGATTGTGCACCCAGATCTGGCCCAGGCATGCATTCTGGATCGGCGGATTCAGGAAGACCGGCGTGCAATCATTGCCAGCAGTGCCCACGACCAACATCGTCTGCACGCACATCGGCACGTTCACGGAGCCGGGGATATTGACAACATCGGCCACCCGGTTGGGGTCAATGTATTCCAATAGATAGACGCCGGGGCCAGGATAGGTATGTTGTTGGAGGTAGATGTTACGCTGGGTGCTGATACCTGCCAATATCACTACGTTGTCCGAAGTACGAGGGATCGTGTCCAGGATCGGGTTGTCGCCCCAACTGATGGTGAAATAGGGGCGGTCCGCCTGCGAATTCGGATTGGTGTAGGTAGTGATCGTGATCTCATAGGTGAGGCTGCTATCCCCGCCGGTGTGGCAGATGGTGATCTCACCGGCCTCATTATGTGTGGCGCGCGCCGTTATGGCGAAGCAAAAAAGAGAAAGTGCGCACAGCACGCGGGCAAGGGCCTTCATCGGGGAACACAAAGTACGGGGTTTTCAGGCCTCATTTCGGCTTTGGCATTCACCGTTGCACCGATCATTCCTACCGTTGGTCGGATACGGTACCGCCAAACCGCGCTTCCATCGAAAGCTATCTTCGGCCCCTATCCATCACACTATCCGGGAACGCATGCTCTCCATCAGCAAGACCAGCCGCACAACCGGCGCCAAGGACAACTTGGTCATCCTCACCGACCCTGCCCAATTGCGCGGGATCGACCTCGAACGCAACGATCGCCAATACCTCATTGAGCAGTTGTCCACGGAAGCCCCGGTGGCCACCTGCGACATCAGCGGTCGCTTGGTGATGGTGCATCAAGTGCGCAAGGGCACGGCATCGCAGCAACTCGAACAAGCACGCCGGGCAGGAAATGCAATGGCCCAACGCCTCATCGCCGCAAAGCGCGAGGCCGCCTTGGTCATCAGTCTGCAGGATGATCCTGGGTTGAGCTTGGCCCTGATCGAGGGCGCTACTTTGGGTGCGTACGATTTCACGAAATACAAGACCGAAGAAAAAGCCCGCACATTGAATAAGCTGGGCGTTTATGCGAAGGAGGTCACACCAGCCGCATTGCAAACGTTGATCGATACCTGCGAGGTCGTATGCGCAGCCCGTGACCTGGTGAACGAGCCGGCTTCGACACTCACCTCCGTGGAACTCGCCAAGGCCGCACAGGCATTGGGCAAGAGCGCGGGCTTCACCGTGAAGGTGATGGACAAGAAGCAGATCACGGCGGAAGGCATGGGCGGGTTGTTGGCCGTGAACCAAGGCAGCGTCAACCCGCCGACGTTCACGATCATGGAATGGAAGCCGAAGAACGCTGTGAATACGAAACCCATTCTGCTTTTAGGCAAGGGCGTGGTATACGACACCGGCGGTCTCAGCCTGAAGCCCACACCGAACAGCATGGACTCCATGAAGTGCGACATGGGCGGAGCAGCGGCAGTGATCGGTGCCATCACGGCCACTGCCAAGGCGAAATTGCCCGTGCATGTGATCGCCTTGGTGCCCTCCACGGACAACTGCATCAGCGCCACTGCATACGCGCCCGGAGATGTGATCCGAATGCATAGCGGACTCACCGTGGAAAATCTCAACTCGGATGCCGAGGGCCGCATCATCCTGGCCGATGCATTGAGCTATGGCGAGCGCTACGATGCGGAGACCGTGGTGACCGTGGCCACGCTCACAGGAGCTGCGGTCCGCGCGATCGGCACACACGCCACAGTGACCATGGGCACAGCGCCGAAGGAACAGTTCGATCGCCTGCAAGCCGCCGCGGAAGCCACTTTCGAACGTGTGGCACCCATGCCATTCTGGGACGAATACGGTGAAGAACTCAAGAGCGACATCGCCGACCTGAAGAATATCGGTGGGCCTTTGGCGGGACAGATCACCGCCGGGAAATTCCTCGCGCGCTTCACCACCAAGCCCTTCATCCATTTGGACATCGCCGGACCTGCCTTCCTGGACAAGCGCGACCACTACCGCACCAAGGGTGGCACCGGCGTGGGTGTGCGCCTGTTGCACGAATTCATCAAGCGCCGCGCTGACGAAGGCGCCAAGGCACCGAGCAAAGCGAAACGATCATGAACGAAGTACCCGTGCGCGTCGGCATCAGTTGCGGCGACCTCAACGGTATCGGACTCGAGGTAGTGTTGAAGACCTTCGAAGATCCCCGGATGCTTCAGGAGGTAACGCCGATACTCTACTGCGGTGCCAGGGCGGTGGCTTTCCATCGCAAGGCCCTCGGCGGACTTGAGCAGATGCAGATAAATGGGGTCGCGAACGCCCAGGACGCGTTGCCCAAAAGGCTGAACGTGGTCCACGCTTGGGAGGAAGAGGCGCCCATCGAACTGGGCAAACCCTCCGGAGCCGCCGCCAGCTTTGCCATCCGCAGTTTGGAGGCCGCCGCGCAGGACCTTAGCTCGGGCAAGGTGGATGTGCTGGTGACCGCGCCGATCGATAAGCACAGCATGGAACTGGCGGGATTCGCCTTTCCCGGCCACACCGAATTCCTCGCGCACATGGCAGGCGGTGACCAAGAGGTGCTGATGCTGCTGGTAAGCGAGAACCTGCGCGTCGGAACCGTCACAGGGCACATCGCACTGAAGAACGTGGCCGAGGCCATCACCACAGAGCGCATCCTCGTCAAGGCACGCCTGATGCACCAAAGCCTGATGCGCGACTTCGGAATAGACGCTCCGCGCATCGCTGTCCTTGGGCTGAATCCGCACGCGGGCGACGGAGGTACGTTAGGCAGCGAGGACAAGGACCGGATCGCGCCCGCCGTGCGCAAATTGAATGAGGAAGGCATTTCAGCCATGGGACCTTACCCGGCCGACGGCTTCTTCGGGAATGGCAGCTATGCGCACTTCGACGGCGTACTGGCCATGTACCACGACCAAGGTCTAGCCCCCTTCAAGGCACTCAGTTTCAGCCACGGTGTGAACTATACTGCTGGCCTACCTATCGTGCGTACCAGCCCGGACCACGGCACGGGCCTGGACATCGCCGGAAAGGGCATCGCCGATGAGGGATCCTTCCGCCACGCCGTTTGGCTCGCCTGCGACATCCGGGAACAGCGAGAGATCTACAAGGCGATCACCGCCAACCCTTTGCAACCGCAAAAACGCGAGAAGGAGCGGCCGGAGAGGAGCGGGCGCTAGCTGCCCCTTCCTAACTCCGCACTAAGCCGACGCGGCGGTTGTTTGCCTTTACGGGCAATTTATGGCGTTCGCACCACCTTCGTATAGGCGAAATGCCCCTCTTGATCTTCCAACCGCAAGACGTAAGTGCCCGCCGCCAACTTGGACAGGTCCATATTGAATGCGGAACCATCGACCTGCATTTCCAGCACTCGAAGTCCTTCCATGTCCATTAAACGAGCACGGACGGGTCCACTGAATTCAGAAGGCAGGTTGACATATAAGGTTCCGGAAGTGGGGTTCGGATGAGCTTGAACGACCCCGGCCTCGGCTTCCTCGACCCCTTGTGTTACACAGAGCGAGGTGGTTGGCATGAGTTCGAGTTCATACCCCGGTGTCATGTCGCGGCCCACAAAGCCGGAGAAGTCCGCAGGGTAGTAGACCGCACGGAATACACTGTTGTCCAATGGCTGATCGCCTTGGGTCATCGGACCGGAGCCATTGACCGGGTTCCTGTACCGCCAAATGATGGAATCATTCGTATCGAACTGCAGGAATTCACCGATGGGTCCGTTCGTCACCAAGTAGCCATTCTCCGTAGGGAAAACGCCTCCTATGAAGGAGGAAAAAAGGTCCGTGGGTACAGGCGCTGTAATGCTTTCGCTGGCGCCATTCGGACCGTAAGCCGTGCCGGGCGCATGCACATAGTTCCCTTGGTCATCCGTAGGGGGCACAAGTATGTCAAGGCTTGAATAGTTCCCTTGAGGCCTGCCAGCTCCATTGTTGAAGACGAGGATGTTCCCCGCATGCGGAAACCCCGAGGCGATCCATGTGGCGTGGTGCTGGCCGAACAAGCGCTGATCGGCCGGAGTGCCTTCGTCATAGGTACTCGGATTCCCCCATCGATACAGTAGGTCTCCACCGTGGCCGCGTGCTCCTCCGGTGTGCCCCGCCGCCTCCGCTGTGGTGGTGCCGTGATCGATGATCCAGATCTCATTCAGGTTGTGTAAGCTCACCATGATCTGGTTCAAGCTTGCATTGTAGCTGATACTGTTGATGTGGATCCAGTCCGCATTATTCGGTGGCGGCGCCCCCATATTGATGTTGAACAGTTCAGGATGATCGCTGGGACTACCGAAAGAGGGTAATGAAGCATCGACATTTTGTACCAAATGGTCCCAAAGGCTCCATTGCCAGACAACAGTGGCGCTGTCGACGCCCACAGGTTCCAATTCGATCAAACGTTCACTCCAGAGCGCATGTGGTGTGTCTGCCGGATATTTACCATGCTGCACGGCATCCAAGCTGTCGTGCAGCTCCCAAGCAATTGCCAGGATATTACCATTGGGCAGCAACGTGATATCATGGTGCAGACATAGGGAATCATTGCTATAGGTATAACTCCAGATGAGGTTGCCGCTCCAATCAAAGCGTTGCAAACGCCCGCCCCGTCCACCTCCCACGTAGAACACATCATTAGGGATGGCTGCGGTTCGAAGCAGCGAACCATCCGGTTCCAGCACAGCCGCCACGCCAGGGGGATAACTGCTATTCCAAGCCCTCACCTTATGCCCGCAGCGATCGATCAGAAAGGTGACCGTGCTGCTCATGGGCGCGAAGAGCACATATCCATTGCCCGCCGCGGGACTGTACTGGGTAAGACCCACAGTGTGCTGGCCGAAGGCATGCGCTGAACCCAATAGTGCCGTGATGGTCAGGAACACAACACCTCTCCTCAGGCCTGTATGCCACGGGGTGCGCGATCGGTCGGTAACTACAAAAGGCAAAGGAGGGGTCATGACGCTACGATTTCGGGGTCCTTGGACCGGAGTTTATCAGGGGATCCTCACTACCTTTTCAAAGGCCCGATGACCCGCGTCATCTTTCAGTTGCAGGATGTATGTGCCGGCTGGGACGTTTGAAAGGTCCATGTCGAATTCAGGGGTTTGAACCTCTTGGTGCAGCACGCGAAGACCTTCCATGTCCAAAACGGTGGCCTGAACAGGGCCGCTGAATTGCTTGGAAATGCGAATATGGAGCGGTCCGGAAGTGGGATCGGGGAATACGTGCATCTCCCGATCAAATACCTCCCCAATGCCCTGTTGCTCGCAGATGGACTCGCTCGAACCTAACTCGATCACCGCTCCGGGAGTAAGGTCTCGACCGATGAATCCCTGGAAATCCGGTGGATAGTAAAGGCAACGGAAGACCGGATCGCTTTCCGGTGGTGACCCTTGGTACAGTGGGCCGGTGGGTGATACCGGATTGTGGTACTCCCAGATGATGGAGTCGTTGACGTCGAACTGAAGAAACGTTCCATGTACGCCGTCCGTGACCAAGTAACCACTTTCAGTCGGGACGACCCCGCCAATATTCTGCGAAAAGAGAGCCGAATCCGGGGTATCGGTGATGGTCTGTAACGCACTCACCGGGGCATAGGCCACACCGGTTCCGATCGAGTAATTGCCTTGCGCATCCATGGGCGGCTGAATGACCTCCACACTGGAATAGATACCCCCCGGGCGGTTCAGTCCGTTGTTGAAGACCAGCAGATCCCCGGCGTTCGCATGGTCTGCCGCGATCCAGGTAGCATCGTGCTGACCGAAGAGTTTCTTGTCGGCATCGGTTCCGCGACCGTAAGTGGCCGGGTTTCCCCAACGATAGAGAAGATCGCCGCCGTGCCCGCGTGCACCGCCGACATGGGTGGCCGCTTCCGCGGTAGTGGTGCTGTGATCGATGATCCAGACCTCGTTCTGTGTGTGGCTGCTCACGATCAACTCGTTCAGGTCGGCGTTGTAGCTCACGCTATTCATGTGGATCCAGTCGTACTGAGGTGGAGGGCCATGGACCTGGTTGAGATCCATTAATTCGGGGTGGTCGGACACTACGGCATAGTTCGGCAGGCCCTGTGCGACGTGTTGAACCAAATGGTCCCACAGTCTCCATTGCCAAACCACCACGGCACTATCGGTACCCACGGGTTGCAGTTCGATCAACCGCTCGCTCCACAACCAAGCATGCAAAAGGCTGGGATCTCTACCATTCATCACCGCATCCGTACTGTCGTGCCGTTCCCAAGCGATCACAATGACGTTCCCGTTCGGCAGGACGGTGAAATCATGGTGCTGGCAAAGCGAGTCGTTGCTTATATCGTAACCCCAGATGAGGTTCCCACTCCAGTCATAGTGCTCAATGCGTCCCCCTAAACCCCCAGCCAGGTTAAAGGGTATACTCGGAATGAGCGCTGAGCGGTACAACGAGCCATCCGGCCCTAGTTGTGCCCCAAGGCCGGGCATGTAGGGACTATTCCAGCTGTTCACCTCCCTGCCGCACCGGTCGATCAAATAGGTGTGTGTGCTGCCGATCGGGGCGAAGAGCATGTAGCCATCTGAGGCGGCGGGGCTGTATTTGATAAGGCCCACGGTAGGCTGAGCCTGCACCGTACCGAGGAAAGTGAGCAACACGAAAAAAGCGAGTGTAAACCTGTTGATCATGCTCCGGGTGTTTGAGGACCCGGACGTTACAAGAACACCAAGGACCTAGCGACCAATGAGATCTGGTGCCGACGTGTGCCAAAATAACCATCTATTATTTAACCAGTACGTTTTTAGCATTCCCTGTGAAATATACATTCCAGAAAGGAGCCATCCGCCCGGATCTGACGGGGGAATGTCGATACTGCCTACATTTGCCGGTCCTTTTCGGAAAATACTCCTTCCCGGTGGAAGCGCTCGCAGCACATACCATCCCATTCAGTGGCCTGAAAGACGGCACGCACGACTTCGTCTTCGTGCTGGGCGACGACTTTCTCGGCAACGCCGGCGTAGAGGAATTCCTTGGTGGTGAACTGAAGGCGCACGTGACCTTGGAGAAGAGCGAGCACCTGCTGGTGACCCTCATCGATGTGGACGGCCACATCGATATGTTGTGCGACCATTGTAATGCACCGATGCAGCAGCCGGTGAAGGGCGAACAGCGCCAGATCTTCAAGCTCACGGGTGAGGACGAGACCGATGATGATGAGCTGGTGAGCATCGACCCCCATGCCCACGAGATCAATTTGACGCACTATCTCTTTGAGTGCATCAGCCTGCACCTGCCTATCCGCCATGTGCATCCTCCAGATCAATGCGACCCGGAGGTGGAAGGCGCACTGGAAAAAGTGCAAGTACACCGATCCCCCGAGGCCGACCCTCGCTGGGCAGTGCTGCAAGACCTGAAGAACAAACAGAATTGAACCGTTCCCATTTCCCTAGACCATGCCCAATCCGAAACGCCGATTTTCGAAGACCCGCACCGCGAAGCGCCGCACGCATCAGGCTGCTGGCATTCCTACGCTGAGCACCTGCAGCACCACCGGTGAAACGCACCTGCGCCACCGCGCTTACAAAGTCGGCGACGACCTGATGTACCGCGGCAAAGTGGTCAGCACCAAGTCAGCAGAAGAGTAACCCATACCGTGACGTCCCCGCAACCTCTTATGAGGATAGGAGTGGACATCATGGGCAGCGACCATGGACCGGTCGTGCCCATTGGTGCGGCCGTGATGGCCGTGCGTGAACTGCCTGCGGAGGTACGACTCGTACTGATCGGTGACGAACAACTGATCCGCGAGGGCCTAAGCGCCCAGAACGCCGATTCCGCATCGTTCGATATCGTACCCAGCACGGATGATATCACCATGAGCGACCATGCCACGAAAGCCTTGGCCGCCAAACCCAATAGTAGCATCGCCCAAGGCTTTCGCCTGTTGAAACAAGGCGAACTCGATGCCTTCGCCAGCACGGGCAACACCGGCGCCATGTTGGTAGGCAGCGTGATGGTGATGAAGCCGATCCCCGGTGTACAGCGTCCTTGCATCACCAGCATCCTGCCGAAGGCCGACGGCACTTTCGGGCTTATGGTGGACGTAGGAGCCAATGCGGATTGCAAGCCCGAAGTGCTTTTCCAGTTCGGCCTGCTCGGCTCCCTCTTCGCCAAGCACGTCTATCACATACCTGCCCCCAAAGTGGGTCTTTTGAGTATCGGTGAAGAAGAGAAGAAGGGCAATGCCTTGACCTTGGCTGCACATGGCCTTATGAAGGGAACGGACCGCTTCAACTTCATCGGCAACGTGGAGGGACGCGACCTCTTCGACGACAAAGCGGACGTGGTTGTCTGCGACGGCTTCACCGGCAACGTGGTGCTAAAGGCCTTGGAAGGATTCCACGACCTGGTGAAGAAACGCGGGGCGAACGACCCGTTCTTGGAGCGCTTTGACTATCAGAACTATGGGGGCACGCCGGTGCTTGGCATCGACGGCACGGTGATCATCGGACACGGGATCAGCAACACGGAAACTATCCGCAACATGCTGCTCTTTACACGGGAAGTGGTGCAAAGCAAATTGCACGAGCGTATCCGCGAGGCGTTCCAATGACCACCTTGCGCCTCGTCCGAGCAGAGAAGGAAGTAAAGCGCAACACGAGATATGAAGACGACCGCCGCCATCACCGCCGTTCACGGTTACGTACCCGATTTCGTGCTTTCGAACTCCGTGTTGGAGACCATGGTGGACACGAACGATGCGTGGATCACCGAGCGCACGGGGATAACGGAGCGGCGCATCCTCAAAGGTAAGGACCAAGGCGTGAGCGTGATGGCCGTGGAAGCCGTGAAAGGCCTTTGCGCCAAACGCGGCATCGACCCCATGGAGATCGATCTGCTGATCTGCTGCACGGTGACCGCCGACATGCAGTTCCCTGCGACAGCAAACATCATTTGCGACAAGGTGGGCGCGAAGAACGCTTGGGGCTTTGACCTCAATGCTGCCTGCTCGGGCTTCCTATACGGATTGGTTACGGGTTCGCAATTCATTGAGAACGGACGGCATAAGAAGGTGGTGGTGGTAGGCGCGGACAAGATGTCCAGCATCATCGACTATACGGACCGCGCCACCTGCATCATTTTCGGTGACGGCGCCGGTGCCGTTCTGCTGGAACCGAACAACGAAGGCTTCGGTATCGTCGACAGCGTGCTGCGCGCGGACGGCAGCGGTAGCCAGTATTTGCACCAGAAAGCGGGAGGTTCGATGCGCCCTGCCACCCACCAGACCGTGGACGCGAAAGAGCACTTCGTCTATCAGGAAGGCAAGGCGGTATTCAAGTTCGCCGTGACCAACATGGCCGACGTGAGCGCGCAGATCATGGATCGTAATAATCTGACGAGCGACGACGTGGCATGGCTGGTCCCACATCAAGCCAACAAGCGCATCATCGATGCCACCGCCCACCGCATGGGCCTGGATGAAAGCAAAGTGATGTTGAACATCCAGAAGTTCGGCAACACCACTTCAGGCACCATCCCCCTCTGCCTGTGGGAATGGGAGAACCGCTTGAAGAAGGGCGACAACCTCGTGCTGGCTGCCTTCGGTGGCGGCTTCACGTGGGGCGCCATCTATGTAAAATGGGCATACGGCGGTTGATCCGCCGACTTTTCTACCTTGGCCGTGATCACGGCACAACAACCCGATGGACCCCATGAATATCACCCAGATCCAAGATCTGATCAAATTCGTCGCCAAAAGCGGCGTTAGCGAGGTGGAGATCGAGCAGAAGGACTTCAAGATCACCATCAAGACAGGTGGCAAAAAGGAGTTGCAGGTATACGCACAGCCCCAGTATGCGCCGCTGCCGCCGATGCCCGTAGCAGCGCCGACACCTGCAGCCCCTGCTGCTGCCGCACCTACCCCTGCCGCGGACTCCAAGTACATCACCGTCAAGTCGCCCATGATCGGCACGTTCTACCGCGCGGCCGGACCGGGCAAACCCATCTTCGTGAACGTGGGTGACGAGATCAAGCCGGGCAAGACCATCTGCATCATCGAGGCGATGAAGCTCTTCAACGAGATCGAGAGCGAGGTGGGCGGCAAGATCGTGAAGGTGCTCGTCGACGACGCGAAGCCCGTGGAGTATGACCAGCCGTTGTTCCTGGTGGACCCCTCGTAAATGCGTTCAACCGCCAAGACGCGAATCACGCCAATGTCCATTCATCAGGCCTTTGCGCTCTTTGCGTCTTTGCGGTAAATCTTCTCCCCCATGTTCAAGAAGATCCTCATAGCCAACCGCGGCGAGATCGCCCTGCGCGTGATCCGGACCGCCCGCGAAATGGGCATCAAGACCCTTGCAGTATACAGCACCGCCGATCGCGAGAGCCTGCCTGTGCGCTTCGCCGACGAGGCCGTCTGCATTGGCCCACCTCCGAGCAAGGACAGCTACCTGAACATGAGCCGCATCATCGCGGCGGCGGAGATCACCAACGCGGACGCCATCCATCCCGGCTACGGATTCCTCAGTGAGAACGCCAAGTTCAGCCGCATCTGCCAAGAGCACGGCATCAAGTTCATCGGCGCATTGCCCGAGCAGATCGAGGCCATGGGCGACAAGGCCACGGCAAAGGCCACGATGATCGCGGCCGGCGTGCCCGTGGTACCCGGATCCCAAGGTTTGGTAACAGACCTGGGTGTGGCCAAGAAGGAAGCGATCAAGATCGGCTATCCAGTGATCCTGAAAGCGACCGCCGGAGGTGGCGGAAAGGGTATGCGCATCGTGTGGAAGGAGGACGAGTTCGAAGAAGCGTTCGACAAGGCGAGCCAAGAGGCCGGTGCCGCATTTGGAAATCCAGGCATGTACATGGAGAAGTATGTGCTGGAGCCGCGCCACATCGAGATCCAGATCGCCGGTGACCAATACGGAACCTTCTGCCACATGAGCGAGCGCGACTGCAGCATCCAGCGTCGCCACCAGAAACTTGTGGAAGAGACACCGAGTCCCTTCATGACGAAGACGCTACGCAAGAAGATGGGCGAGGCTGCCATCAAGGCCGCGTCCAGCGTGAACTACGAAGGTGTGGGCACCGTGGAATTCCTCGTGGACAAGGACCGCAACTTCTACTTCATGGAGATGAACACGCGGATACAAGTGGAGCATACCATCACGGAGGAGGTGATCGACTTCGACCTGGTGCGCGAGCAGATCAAGATCGCCGCGGGGATCCCTATCAGCGGCCTCAACTACGAACCTACCCGACATAGCATCCAGTGCCGCATCAACGCGGAGGACCCATTCAATGACTTCCGGCCCAACCCCGGTAAGATACTGAGCTTCCACAGCCCTGGTGGTCACGGCGTGCGCAACGACACCCATGCGTATGCGGGCTACACCATACCGCCGAACTACGACAGCATGATCGGGAAGCTGATCGTGAGTGCGCAGACGCGTGAGGAGGCCTTGGCGAAGATGGAGCGCGCCCTGAGCGAGTACGTGATCGAAGGGGTGCACACCACGATCCCCTTCCACCTGCAGCTCTTGCAGGACGAGCAGTTCCGCGCGGGCAACTTCACCACGAAGTTCCTGGAGGACTTCCACATCAAACGGCCCTAGACCGGGTGCCCAGTGGCAAGCACGGTCCTATCTTCGGAACCCATACACCCGTGCCATGAAGACTTTCAGGAAGGTGCTCGTCGTGATCGTCTTGGTGCTGATAGTCGTTCTTGGCATCCGCTACTACTGGGTCTTTGGCGAAGGCGCCAAGGCCGGTCAACTGAACTATGTAGTGCGCAAGGGCGTCCTCTTCAAGACCTACGAGGGTAAGCTGATCCAGACGGGCATACGCGCCCAGGGTGCTTCGTTGAATTCCTACGAATTCGAATTCTCCGTCTCGGATAAGCGGATCGCGGATGAATTGATGGCCCACAGCGGAGACCAATTCAACCTCCACTATAAGGAATACCTCGGGGCCTTGCCTTGGCGCGGCCATTCGGAATACGTGGTGGACAGCATCATCTCCTCGGAGAAGGTCGACCACTGATCCCGGACGGGCGGCGATCTACCTTGCCGCATGCACCGTCGCTCCCTTATCACGGTCCTGCTGTGCTGCGCCACTTTGCTGGTGCTGCGATCTACTTCACCGCCACGCCAAGCGCTCACTTGGGACGTCTTTGGCTACTACCTCTACCTGCCTGCGACATTCATTCACCACGATATCGCGCTTGAGGACCATGCGTGGCTGGATGATGTGATGACGCGCTATGAGCCGTCCGCCACGCTCTACCAATTGGTGGATGGCCCGGACGGCAAGCGCGTGATCAAGTACAGCGCGGGCACGGCTGTTCTCTATGCACCGTTCTTCCTGATCGCACATGTGGCCGCGCCAATGCTCGGGTATCCGGCCGACGGCTTCTCCCCGCCTTATCAATACATCATCGCTTTCGGCTGCCTGCTCTATGCGCTGCTCGGGCTTTTCGTGTTGCGCAAGGTGCTGCTGCATTTCTTCAGCGACAATTGGACAGCACTGCTGATCGCACTGATCGTCCTCGGCACCAACTACCTGCAACTGACGGCTTGGGATGGCACGTTGCTCACGCATACGCCGCTCTTCCTGCTCTATGCACTGTTGTTGTGGGCCACCATAGCTTGGCATAAGCGGCCGCGGTGGCGCACGGCTCTCCTGATCGGCGCATGTTCAGGTTTGATCACTCTCGTGCGTCCGTCCGAAGGCGTGTGCCTTGTGATCCCTTTGCTCTGGCTCCCATCGGCGGCTCAAGGCTGGCAGAAGAAATGGCAACTGCTGAGGTCGCACTTCGGTCAGATCGTACTTGCGGCATTGGCATTCGTCTTGGCGGCATCACCCCAACTGTTTTACTGGCACGCTGTCACAGGGCATTGGATCTTTTACTCATACGTTAATCCCGGCGAGGGCTTCGATCTCCTTCCGCCGCACATCGCGGACTTCCTCTTCAGCTTCCGCAAGGGCTGGTTGCTGTACACGCCGTTGATGGCCTTGGCGTTGATCGGTATCCCGCTGCTTTGGCGCAGGCGCCGCGAAGCGTTCTGGGCAATGTTGGTCTTTTTGATCGCGGATCTCTGGGTGATCTCCGCATGGAGCTGCTGGTGGTACGCCGGCGGAAGCTTCAGTTCGCGCTCCTTTGTACCCGCCTACGCGGTGCTCACCCTGCCGCTCGGATTGTGCTTACAAGCGATCCATGCGCGCAAAGCGTGGCGCATTCCGCTGCGGATCATCCTCCTGCTCATCGTCGCGCTGAATCTGTTCCAAACGTGGCAATGGAAGCAGCGCATCTTGCCAACGGACCGCATCACCAAGGCATACTACTTCTCCATCTTCGGAAGGACCAGCGTTCCTCCCGGTGCTGACAGCTTATTGATGGTGGAGCGTGGCACTTCGGCCGAGGACCACTTCACCGATACAGCGCACTACGTGGGCCACGAACTCTGCCATCTCACCTTCGATGATCGACCGGACAGCGTCTTCACCTTCACCGCCGATGCTCCATGGACGCCCGGTCCGGACGTGCCGTATTCCGAACTGACGAAGAAGGACCATGCTTGGCTGCGAGCGACCGCACGACTGTGGGTGGGCGATAGCCTTCCCGCCCCTTCACCGCCAGTAATGGTGATGACCTTCAAGCACGACGGCGGGAACTACCAGTATCGCACGCACGCATGGACGATACCTGCCGACACGCGCAATACCTGGGTACCGATCACCATGGACTACCTCACACCGGAAGTCCGCTCCACGACGGATAGTTTGAAGGTGTACATCTGGAATGAACAGGGCGGACCGTGGCGCGTGGATGACCTGCTCGTGGAAGTTTTCGAACACAGATGAAGAGTTGGGTCTTGCTCACTTGCCTGCTCGCGAGCGCGCACATGGATGCGCAAGAGTTGCACATTGCGCTGGATGATGGCTGGAACTTCCAGCAAGTCGGCACTAAACAATTGTATTCCGCGGAGGTACCCGGCGTGGTGCATACCGACCTCCTGCGCCAAGGCTTGATCCCTGATCCGTATGTCAACTTCAATGCGGACAGCGTGCAATGGATC
>JBEPUG010000018.1:0-31161 GCA_041691695.1 Flavobacteriales bacterium | reverse complement strand
GCACAGGTCCGTTTCAAGGGGATCAATGATGTGGTTTCCGTAAAAGGAGCGGACGGACTTACACGCTACTATGTGGGTTCATTCACGGACGTGAATGCAGCCGCCCGCCGTAAGGTGGACATGGTATTGAAAGGATTTGATGGGGCCTTCCTAGTTGCCTTCAAGGATGGCAAGCGCGTTTCGATGCAGGATGCAGGAGCACAACTCACCGGGCCAGAAGACCTGCAGGACATCCATAGCGACAGTGTCAATACGGACAACCTGACCTTCCGTGTCCAAGTGGGCACCTACGCCGGCAACGTTCCCATGGACAAGATGGGCAAGTACGGCAACATGGGCAAGGTGAAGCCTGTGACCAGCCAGAGCGCGGTACGGTATCTCTACGGCGAGTATCCCACAAGAGCGGCGGCGGAACTTGCACGCCAGGAACTACAGAACCTTGGCTTCCAAGATGCCTTTGTGGTCGGCGAACTTAATGGCCGGATCATCCAGGCCGAGGACGCCGAGAAGTTGCAAAAGGGCCAATAGCCTAGGCTTAGGAGATCACTTTCCTGAACGAGGTTGAGGGTCATGGACCACCTCAACGACACGGTCCACTCCTATTCTCCACGGATGCACTATACCGATGG
The DNA here is from genome assembly GCA_041691695.1 of Flavobacteriales bacterium. GTDB lineage: Bacteria > Bacteroidota > Bacteroidia > Flavobacteriales_F > PHOS-HE28 > PHOS-HE28. The sequence continues at coordinate 30,532 of JBEPUG010000018.1, read as the reverse complement.
ATCAGTGGTAGCCATCATCCGCTGCCTAGGCCCTCTTCCGATTTGTAACTTCGGGGCATGGAACGCAGCTATGATACTCTTTCAGAGGCAGTCAATGATCTGCAGGCCCGCGGTTACACGGATGAACTGAGCTTGCGTGAGGAATGCGTTGTCTGTAACGGCCGCAACACGTCGCTGCATCCCGACGACTTCCACATCGACGAGTTCCACCGCTTCGAGGGCGAGTCGAATCCCAGCGACGAGAGCATCGTCTATGCCATCAGCTCTGAGAAGCACGCGGTGAAAGGGATCCTGGTCAATGCCTTCGGCCCTGGCGCCACGACCTTGAATCAGGACATGGTGGCAAAGCTGCTCACGCACCGGTAGATCGACCCTCTCGTTACTTGCCTGTGATGTCGAAGGTGAGTTCCACCGTGTCGTTGATCATCTTGTCGCCCAGCGCGGAGAAGAACTGGCCCGAGCGGTATTTGATGTCGTACAAGGTGCGGTCGAAACGAAGGATGCCAGCGGCGCGCACGATCTGCTTATCCTTCCAAGCGAGCACGTCGAGGGTCACCGGATGCGTGACCCCCTTGATGGTAAGGTCTCCAGTGACCGTGTAGTTCGGCTTCCCCGCCTCGGCGCTGTCTATCCGGGCCACATTCGTCGTCTTGAATGTTGCGGTCTTGAACGCTGCGGTATTGAAGAAATCGGGGGAACTCAGATGACCTTCGAGCTCGGCCGCCCACTCCCGCTCCATGTCGGTATCCGTGATGGTGCTCATGTCCATTTCGATCACCGCACTGGTCAATCCTTGGGTTCCCCAGCCAATGCTCCCGGACTTGATCCGTATGGTCCCGGAATGTTCACCAGTGACCTGCTTCCCCTTCCAGAGCATCCTTGCCGAGTTCGCATCCACCTTCAAGTTCGCTTGCGCAAATGAGGATACGGATATGGAAATAAGAAGCGCGATGGCGACGGTCTTGATCATCTTTTCGGTTTCAGGTGGTCCGGGTATTCATCGGGTGCTGTGGGCGTTATCGCCATTATGCGCGGATCTTGTCCAGGCATCGATTTACTGAAGCAGCTTCTGCGGCCGTCAATTTGCGGGCCACATCCTCGAACACCGCGGCCGTGGTACGGTCGATGGTGAGTAACAGTTCCTTGCCCTTTTCGCTGATCAGCAGGTGCACCACCCTCCTGTCCTCTTCCGATCGGTCGCGCAACACCAAGCCCTTTGCGATCAATTTATCCGTGAGACGCGTGGCATTCGGTGCGCGGTCCAGCATGCGTGCGAGCACCTCATACATGCACATCTTCTTCCCTTTGGCACCGCGTAGGATCCGAAGGATGTTGTACTGCTGAGGGCTGATGCCGAACGGTACGAGGCGAGCGACATCCTGCGTCTTCAGCCAATTCGAGGTGAACAGCAGGTTCAGCAGCATCTTTTGCCGCTCGTCCGTGAAATCCATCACCAATTCCTCCTCGATCCGGGTCATACCGCAAAGGTATCCTATCTATTTTCCATGGATAATAGATAGGTGGGATAAAGAGTTCCTATCCCCTCTAAGTTTGGATCCCGACCCAAGACCCCATGCGTAATTCGAAGTTCATCGCCATCCTTCCTTTCATCCTCCTCTGTGGATGCAGCAATGACACACCAGGAACAGATGCTGCTACGTCACACATTGTCGGACCGCCAGTAACGGCCAGGGCTGCGGAAGTCCCACCTGCGAACCCGGAATTGGATCCGGCAAATGAAACGAGTACACTCCCCAACAATGCTAGTTGGCGCATGGGCGACTCTGTGTTGGCGTTGATGGGAGACCTGCACGGCCGAACGGTAGCGGACCTGTTCGCGGGTGACGGGTACTACACTTGGAAATTACTGGACGCAGGTGCGCGGGTGCTGGCCATTGATGATGATACCGCCCACGTCGCCACGTTGCTTGCCGCCAAAAAGGCAAAGGGGATCAGCGACGACCGCCTTCTCATTCGCCTTTCCTCTGCGGGAAGGCCGGTCCTGCTACCCGCGGAAGCGGACATGGCGTTGATCACCCGGGAGTTGTCCACGATACCGGATCGTGACACTTGGTTCAAGCAAGTGCAGCGCGGTTTGCGGGGACAAAAGCCGACCTACGTGGTGAACTTTCTGCCTCAACCCTCCCCAATTGGGCCCCCTGCTGGACAACGCATGGACTACAACAGCGCTGCGGACGTTTTGACAGCCGTCGGTTACACGGACATTTCCATCCTCTACAGGAAGATCCCTTATCGATATATCCTCTTTGCATCCATACCTCCAGTTCAGCCGGATTGAGACGCGGTGCTTACCACGAAATTTAGTGTAGGACAGCTATCGAGCTTCCATCCCAGCTTCTGACAAGCGTGGCCGCAGTTGCCAGAAGCTTATTTCTCCGGAGATACTTCCCGTAGTTCGATCTCGTCCAGATAATAGTAGGCATACTGGTTATCCGGTCCGTCTATGATGCGCTTGGTCTCAAAGATCGAGGTAGGGAAAGTCCCAATGATCAGATACCGTTCGCCACCATCGGCCTTGAACATGCCTTTCACCTCCTTCCAGATGCCGCGTTGGTCAACGATGGTATCCTCCACCACTTGCGGCCGCTCCGTCATGAATTTCCGGTTTTGATAGTGCAACTCGAGCGGTGAGACATAAGCACCGATACCCGATACCGCTCGATCGCTATTGCCGGCAAGAGCGATATGGAAGGTGATCTCATAGGAATGTCCTTCCATCAACGGGGAAAGGAGTTCGATCGATGGATACTCCGAATACGCATTCCAGCCCGGTTCGAACGGGTCTTGTGGATCACCTTCATAATTGCGCTGCTTGTCGTCCTTCCACGAGAAGAAGCCAGCGTAGTGTGCGCCTTCCAAGGGCTTTATCGTTCCGTAGAAATTTTCAGAGATGCCAACGGTCTTTACGTTCCCCGTGGAGCTGAAGACCTCGGAATATCCAATGGTGACATTGCCCCAGCCGGAGGCGAGGGACAGTTGATCGAACGTATTCGGCTGCTTATCCAACATCTCGAATCCCCCATTGGGAACAAGGTTAGGGCCGATGGGGGTTTGGGCGAACGCGGCGGGAAGGGCGAGGACGATGATGCTGATCGTCAAGGTCCCACGAACAGAAGTATTCATGGTCGCCAAGATAGGACGACCATCAAGACAAGTCCATCACGAGCGCTATCGCCTTTCAATTCGCGCCGTTCGTGCGCACTAGTGTCGCGATCTCGCGCTGTACCTCTTTTCCCTTGTCCGCTGCATACCAGGCATGCACCTTGGCGTAGATGGCCTCCTTGGGCAATTGATCAGCGGGTAGTAATGCCTTATTGGCCCAGACCATCTCCTGCGGTGCCGTTGGTCGCGGACCCCAGGTGAAAAGTTCCTTTCCGAGAGGATCCACCGCTATCAGTTTCGGGATGCTTCTACCGCCACGTATAAGGTAGCGGTCCATCAGTCCGAGGTGCTCATCACGCAGCAGTATCCGCAGTTCGACCCGCGGTGATGCTTCGGCCATGAGGTCGATCACCGGCAGCACTTGAGAGCTGTCCCCGCACCAGGCCTCGGTGAGCACGAGCCACGTCATGGCGGGTGCGTCTTGAAGCGCTTTCAAGGTCTCCGGCAGCAGCTTCACGGTCTTTTCATTCCGGTGCATCCGGGCCTGGTTCAACTTGGTATAGGCAACCAGTTCCTCGCTTTGGTCCGCCCCGGTGGTACCATGTGCATCCACTACTTGATGGAAAAGCGCGCGATAGGCGGCATGATCCATCCCTGCACGGGTGGCGGCCAGTAAGGTCCGCGGATCCGCGCCTGTCGCCGGCCTGTTCTGATCCATGCTCATTTGACGACCGTGGCATTGGTACTATCGGCATTCATCGCCTCGAACTTCTTGATCAGCTCCTCATCACTGTACTGCATGTTGGCGATCATCTGTTTGGCCTCGGCGGTGAAGCGGCCATCAGGGAACTTTTCGATCACTTCCTCATATGCCTGTTTGGCTGCGCCTTTCTGCTGGAGGTCGTTGTCGATGGTCAAGGCTTTGAGGTAGTAGGTATCCTGTAGCTTCCGCCAAGTCGGGTAATTCGCGATGATGCGGTCATAGAGGGTGATGCCGGCCTTCGGGTCCCCAAAGGATATTCTCATGTTGGCTGCGCGGAAGATGTATTCCGGAGCGAGCGAGTCCAACGGATGCACCTTGGCATAGAGCAGGTAAACGTCGTACAGCGCTTGTGCATTCTTCTGATCAGGCTTTGCCGAAAGGGAGTCTTCCATCACACGGATGCGCGTGGATGCCAAGGTATCCTGGTCCGCGGCCTTGCTTACAGCAGTGCTATTCTCGCCGCAGGAGGCGAAGATCGAAAGTCCGATCACCGCGATCAAGAGGCTGGTTTGAGTTCTCATTTCAAAGGCGTGAACCGCATTTTGTACTTCGCGTCGGTCTTGCCCCGGCTGATGTCGCGCAGTTTCCCTTTAAGCATCCGCTTGCGGAGAGGCGGAAGCAGATCGGTAAAGAGCACACCGTCAACATGGTCGTGCTCATGCTGGACAACGCGCGCTGCAAAGCCATCGAATTCCTCCTCGTGCTCGTTGAAGTCCTCGTCGAGGTAATGGATCACGATCCTCTCTTGCCGTTCCACATCCTCCCGGATCCCGGGAATGCTGAGGCATCCCTCCTCAAAGGCCCACTCCTCCCCTTCCTCCTCCACGATGTAGGGATTGATGAAGATCTTCTTGAAGTACTTCAAATGAGCATCCTCGGTAGGGTTGCCGTCCTCATCTTCCGCGAAGGGGGAAGCATCGACAATGAAGAGCCGGATGCTTTCACCGATCTGTGGTGCAGCAAGACCTACGCCGCTGGCCTCGTACATCGTCTCGAACATGTCGGCGATCAACTGTTTCAGGCCCGGGTGGCCGGGTTGGATATCCTGCGCCACTTTCTTCAGCACAGGGTCGCCATAGGCGCGAATAGGTAGGATCATCGGTCGCAAAGTTACCGCCGACATGGTTTTGGACATCCATCAACGACGCTCCATCCACCCTTGGAGCAGGATGGTGGCGCTGATGCGGTCCACGGTGCCCTTGTCGCGACGCGCCTTTTGCCCGATGCCACTATCCAGCATGGTGCGCTTGGCCATCACGCTGGTAAAGCGCTCGTCCGTGGTCTCCACCCATTGGCCGGGGAACTGCTGCTTAAGTGCGGAAACGAAAAGATGCACATTCGGTGTGACATGGGTGGGAGAACCGTCGAGGTTGGAAGGCAGTCCTACCACAAAGCCTTCCACTTTCTCCTTGGCCACGTAGCGTTTGAGATAATTCATCAATTCGGCGGAAGGAACAGTGTCCAAGGCCGAGGCGATCAAGCGTGCCGGATCCGTCACGGCGAGGCCGGTGCGCTTGAGACCGAAGTCGATGGCGAGGATGCGCATGTGGATCAGAAAATGGAATGCGGGTCTATGGGGTCGCAAAGATCGGCAGCGTCGGCTCCGGATCGTCCGATCCGTTTTCATCTTTGTGCCATGCGTGAATTGATCGAAAAGGCTTGGGAGGATCGCTCGTTGCTAAGCGATAGCGCCGTTATCGAGGCCATTGAAGGCGTGGTGGAGCAACTGGACCTTGGCAAACTGCGCGTGGCGGAACCTGTCACGTCGAACGGCGTCGAAAAGTGGATCGTTAACGAGTGGGTGAAGAAGGCCGTGCTTCTCTACTTCCCCATCCGCAAGATGATCACCATGGAAGCCGGACCGCTGGAGTTCCACGATAAGATCCCGCTGAAACGGAACTATGCGGAGCTGGGCGTTCGCGTTGTTCCACATGCGATCGCGCGTTACGGCAGCTACTTGGCACCGGGCGTGATCCTGATGCCGGGCTATGTGAACATCGGCGCATACGTGGATGAGGGCACGATGGTGGATACATGGGCCACGGTGGGCAGCTGCGCGCAGATCGGCAAGCATGTGCATCTCAGCGGTGGCGTGGGGATCGGTGGTGTTCTGGAACCCGTGCAGGCCGCACCGGTGATCATCGAGGACGGCTGCTTCATCGGCTCGCGCGCCATTGTGGTGGAGGGCGTACATATCGGGAAGGAGGCTGTCCTCGGCGCGAACGTGGTCCTTACCGCCAGCACACGCATCATCGATGTGAGCGGGCCTGGACCCAAGGAGACAAAGGGCTTCGTGCCACCCCGCTCCGTGGTGATCCCTGGCACGGTCCCAAAGAAATTCCCGGCTGGGGAATACGGTGTTCCCTGTGCATTGATCATCGGCCAGCGCAAGGAGAGCACAGACCGCAAGACCTCGCTCAATGAGGTGCTCCGCGAGCACAACGTAGCGGTGTGACCTACAGCATGTGATCGTCCAAGAAGATCGGTCGGCATACCGGCTTCGGTCGGCAAGGCTCTGGAGGACGCGCTTAGGTCCGCTTTGAAACCTCGACTTCCAGCTTGCGTAGGATGGCGTGCTCCGCTAGCTCCGCACGTATGCTTCGAAGAGTACACCTTACCATCCTGCTATGTCTGTTGCTGGCCACTTCGGCCAAGGCAACACATATATCGGGTGGTGAGATCTACTACGAGCACCTTACCGGGAACCAGTATTTGGTCACATTGGTGGTTTATCGCGATTGCGCAGGGGTCAACCTGAACAATTCCTACGACCTCAATATCGCCAGTCCCTGCGGGAACAAGACCTTGACCGTAAGCACTCCTGGCGGAACGGAGATCTCCCAGCTCTGTGGCACGGAACTGCCGAACAGCACCTGCAATGGCGGAAGCCTGCCAGGGATCCAGCAGTATATCTACACGGGCACCGTAAGCCTGCCGCCTTGTAATTCATGGACCATCTCTTGGACCGAGCCCTACAGGAACGGCGCCATCGCGAACTTGGTCAATCCAGGGAATAAGCAGGTGTTCATCCAAGCCAAATTGAACAATGTGGCAGGACCGGGCAATGATTCGCCGCACTTCAATAGTACCGCCATCCCCTATGTATGCGCCAGTTACCCCATCACTTACAGTTATGGTGCTATCGATCCGGACGGCGATTCACTGACCTACACGTTCATCAGCGCGATGAATGCAGGCGCTGTGAACCTGCCTTATGTGGCCGGATTCAGCGGAATGCAGCCGATCACTGGCATCACGCTGGACCCACAGACGGGACAGGTGAACTTCACCTTGAATTCCATCGGTAACTGGGTGGTGGTAGTGCGTGTTGACCAATACGATGCCAATGGGAACTGGGTGGGCTCGATCATGCGTGACATGCAATTCATCGCATATCCGTGCACCAATGTTCCTCCCGATCCCAATACAGGTACAATAACCAACTTGATCGGTGCCGCTACCCTGACCGGGCCTCGAGCCATAGAGGTCTGCGAATCGGGCAACTTCTGCTTCGACGCGGAGATCACCGACCTGAACGTGACAGATACGCTTACGGCCATTACCAACTTGACACAGAGCCTACCCGGCGCCACCATCTCTTACAGCGGCACCAACCCGATGTCGATGCATATCTGCTGGAACGGAGTGGCGAACGCTTCGGGCTTTTTCCCCTTTATCGTCACGGTAAGCGATGGGGCCTGTCCCATTCCGGCACAGCAGACCTATGTGTATTCGGTGCACGTCCTTCCCGGCATCAGCTTGACCCCATCGGTGACCAACGAGACCTGCGCGGGGAACAGCGACGGTACAGCCACGGTGACCGTTGGTGTGGGCTTGGCCCCGTTCACCTATCTGTGGAGCACGGGCGCCATAACACAAAGCATAACCGCAGGCGCGGGTGAATACCACGTGGTGGTAAGTGATGCGAACGGTTGCACGAGCCGGACCGATACGGCCGTGATCGGTTCCAACGCGACCAACACGGCCGATGCGGGCCTCGACCTGACCGGGTGCTTCACCTCCTTGCCCGTTAGCCTGCATGGTTCCGTGTCGAATGCCCCGAGCGGCATCTGGTCCGGAGGCGCAGGCACCTTCGTTGGAACAGGGCTGAACGTGACCTACATGCCCTCTCCAGCTGAGATCGCAGCAAATGGAGTGGACCTCATCTTGACGACGACAGCGACCGGCGGATGTCCTCCGGACCAGGATACCATGCATCTCACCCTTTCCACCAGCTTCTTCGGATCGAACTTGGCGGGAACTAACGCCAGCTGCTTCGGCAGTACCGGCACTATAGTCTACACCCCGGACCTTCCCGGATCCTCCTATCTGTGGAATGATCCGGCAGCGCAGACCACCGCTACGGCATCCGGGCTTGTCGCAGCGAACTATACCGTGCACGTGACGGACAGCTTAGGATGTGACACCACACTGCAAAAGTCGATCACCCAGCCCAACGCCATCACCATCACCAGCCTGACGATGTTGCCGGAGCAATGCACGGGCAGCGCCGATGGCACCATCACCGCACAGCCTGCTGGCGGCACACTGCCTTATCACTACAGTTGGAGCAATGGCGACACCACGGCCATGATCACGGTCGGTGCCGGTACGTACACTGTCTCCGTTACGGACGCCAATGGATGCACGCCGGCCACCGGAAGTGCCACTGTGACCACCGTTGCACTTCCGAACATCGCCGACGCCGGCCTTGACCTGACGGGTTGTTTCGCCCATCTCCCCGTTCCCCTGCATGGAACGATCACGCATGCGACCGGAGGTGTTTGGTCGGGAGGTTCCGGCAGTTTTTCGGGAACGGGCCTCAATGTGAATTATACGCCGACGCCAGCTGAGATAGCGGCACACGGGGTGGACCTCTTCCTGACCACGACAGGCAACAACAGCTGTCCTTCGGATCAGGATACGGTGCACCTGACCTTGTCCAACAGCTTCTTTGGATCGACCTTAACCAGGACGAACGCCAGCTGCTTCGGGAGCACCGGCACTATCGTCTTCACGCCGGACCTGCCCGGATCCTCGTATCAATGGAATGATCCAGCGGCACAGACCACCGCCACGGCATCGGGACTTGTCGCAGGAAACTATACAGTGCATGTGACGGACAGCTTAGGATGTGACACCACGCTGCAGAAGTCGATCACGCAGCCCAACGCCATCACCATCACCAGCCTTACCATGCTGCCGGAGCAATGCACGGGCAGTGGCAATGGTAGCATCACCGCACATCCCGCGGGCGGCACCGTACCATACCACTACAGCTGGAGCAATGGCGACACCACGGCGATGATCAGCGTTGGGGCAGGAACGTATAGCGTCTCTGTGACCGATGCCAACGGATGCGCTCCAGCCACGGCCAGTACAACGGTGACCACCATCGGACAAACGAACATCGCCAATGCTGGCCAGGACGTTATAGGCTGCTTTGCGCATCTACCGGTGCATTTGAACGGCACGGTGACCAATGCCACCGGCGGCGTTTGGTCCGGCGGTTCCGGCAGCTTCACCGGCGTAGGACTGAATAAGAACTACATGCCAACGCAGGCCGAGATCGCAGCGCATGGGGTAGACCTCTTCCTGACCACGATAGGCAACACCACTTGCCCCTCCGACCAGGACACCGTGCACGTGATCTTGTCCACAAGCTTCTTCGGATCAGCGATCGCGCGTCTTAATGCCAGCTGCAACGGCACCGCTTCGGGATCGGCGACCTTCACTCCTAATGATCCCGGTCTCTCCTTCTTGTGGAATGATCCTTCAGCACAGACCACAGCGACCGCTGCAGGACTGGTGGCCGGCAACTATGCGATCCACGTCACGGATAGCTTGGGCTGCGACACCACGTTGAACACGACAATTTCCGCACCTGCGGCCATTGCGATCACCAACCTGATCGTGGTAGCCGAACAATGCGCAGGAACCCACGACGGAAGTGTCAGCGCGACCGTATCGGGCGGCACTGCACCCTACCACTATAGCTGGGACACCGGTGACACCACAGCGTCCATCACCGTAGGTGCCGGCACCTACACCTTGACCGTTACCGATGCCAACGGCTGCGCACCGGCAACAGGTAGTGCAAGTGTCACCAGTTTAGGACAGCCCAATGTGGCGAATGCGGGCGCGGACCTTATCGGATGTTATTCTTCCCTTCCGGTGCAACTGCACGGTACGGTGACCAACGCGACGGGCGGGGCGTGGTCCGGTGGCACGGGCTCATTCTCCGGCATTGGACTTAATGTGAGCTATCTGCCCAGCCCTGCGGAGATCACCGCCAACGGCGTTGACCTTGTGTTCAGTACCACGGGCAACATCACCTGTGCGACCGCCCAGGACAGCATCCACATCACGCTGCCAACCAGCTTTTTTGGATCATCCACCAGCGCCACAGGAGTGCTCTGCGCCGGAAACAGCACGGGCACGGCGACATTCACGCCGAATAACCCTTCGTTCACGTATCTCTGGAATGATGCTGTTGCCCAGACGGGACATATCGCAACAGGACTTCCAGCAGGCAACTATAGCGTTCACGTTACGGACAGCTTCGGCTGCGACACTACGGCGACAGCGCACATCACTGAGCCGCCACCACTGGCGATCGGGAACCAGGTCACCGTGAACCCATCCTGCTTTGGATCCACCAACGGCACAGTGACCGTGCTTGTAACGGGTGGAGTGCCGACCTACAGCTACGCGTGGGGAGTAAATGCAGGCGGCCAGACCGTACCCACCATCATCGGCCTCGGAGGGGGGACCTACCACCTTACCGTGACAGATGCCAACGGATGCCAATTGCATGACACGGCCACGCTGGTGACGCCCTCGGCGATCTTATTGGAGGCTTGGGTGCAGGACACGGTATGCGTGAATACGCCAGTTCCGCTCGTGGCTCATGCTTCCGGTGGCTCGGGTGGCTATGTCATCAACTGGGCCGGCATCGGTACCGGTGACAGCCTGATGCACGCTTTCCCCGCCACCCAACCGATCAGTGTCTCCGTCACTGACCAAGCGGGTTGCACCGGCCCTACGATCAGCCTGGCCGTTAACGTTCTGAACTTTTACCTGGCCTCCTTGCATGCCTTTGGCGACACCGTGATCTGTCCCGGGCAGTCCGCGATCGTCAGCGCTGCGGTCACAGGGTACTCGGGTAGCTATTCCATTGCTTGGACGCAGTTGGACAGCACGGGCAACGGCCCTTTCACTCTGACCACCACGGACGATCGTATCCTGAACGTGGTAGCCACCGACCAATGCGGGAACTCCCTGCTGGACTCGGTGAAGATCGATGTACAGACCCCTCCTGCCATCACCCTGCCACCGCTGATCGCAGAAGGTTGCGCTCCGCTTACTGTGCACCTCCCGACCGGCTTGACCAACCAGCCGGTGAACTATCTCTGGCACTTGGGTGATGGTTCAACGAGCACGTCCATCACACCTGTCCATGTATATGCCGCCGGTGATTACACGGTCTCCCTCACGGTGACCACGCCGATCGGTTGCGTGGCCGATGCCTTAACAACCGGCGAGATCCATTCCTATGCCTTGCCCGTGGCGGAATTCTCAGCGAACCCGTGCGAAGCCGATGTGGACCATGGTGATATCCCGTTCACGGACCAAACGTCAGGCGCTCCCAGCACTTGGGCGTGGACCTTCGGCGATGGTGGCACCGCAGAGGACGCTGATCCCACACACACGTATACCTATCCAGGGACCTATACCGTAGTGCTCAATGTGGAGGACATCCACGGCTGTAGCTCTAACGCGACGCATGACGTACTGATCGACCCCGTATACGATGTGACGATCCCGAACGCCTTCACTCCAAACCCCCATGGCGGAAGTGGTGGCAGCTATGACCCCACGGACCTGAGCAACGACGTGTTCTACCCCTTCCTCCGCTTTGCGAAGGACCTGCGCATGCGGATATTCAACCGGTGGGGGGAATTGGTGTTCGAGACCACGGACATCCATCGTGGCTGGGACGGTTACTACAAAGGTCTGCTCAGCCAGCAGGATGTGTACGTGTATCAACTCTGGGTGCGCTTCATCGACGGCAAGGAGGTGCAACGAACAGGTGATATCACCCTATTCCGCTAAGCCATGATGAAGCGGCTGTACATATCCCTTTTCGTTGTAGGCTTCCTAGGTCTGCGCGCGCTGGCGCAAGACCCGCAGCTCTCACAGTTCTATGCCGCGCCGCTCTATCTCAATCCGGCACTCACCGGAAGCACTTTCCAAGACCGGATAGGCCTGAATTATCGGCTGCAGTGGCCTGCTATCGGCCCCGGCTACCGCACGTATGCGCTCAGTTACGACCACCACAGCCGTGCCACCAACAGCGGCATTGGCGGCTATGTGATGCAAGATCAGGCCGGTTCCTTCGGATTGGCCTTCACACAAATGGCCCTGAGCTATTCCTACGAGGCACGCTTGGACCGGAAGCGTGCCATCCGGGGTGGCCTGCGCGTAGGCTATACCATGCGCAGCTATGACCCGAGCAACCTGCTTTTCGCGGATCAGGTGATCCGGGACAACGCACCCACCTCCATCGAACCTGCGATGCTGCAGAACGTCTCGTACATGGACTTCTCCGGAGGTCTGCTCTATTTCACGGAGCAATTCTGGGTGGGCATTTCCATGAACCATGTGAACGAGCCACAAGAGACCTTCTTCCTGGACGGCGATGTGCCACTGCCCATACGGACCAGTGTACATGCCGGCTACCGCTTCGCCCTTGACGGACGTTCATTCACGCGAAGCAAGACGCGCATGACACTTGCCACCCAATACAAGGCACAAGGAAAGTGGGACCAGTTGGATATCGGAGGTTATGTGGACCACGAATCCGTCACCTTCGGACTTTGGTACCGCGGCCTTCCTATCATTAAAAGGTATGGACCCGGTTACCCCAATGATGAATCCGTGGTACTGATGTTCGGCTTTGAGACGGCTTATCAATTGCGCATGGTGTACAGCTATGACGTCACCATCTCACAGTTGACGCTCACAAGTGGCGGCGCGCACGAGATCTCCGTGATCTACGAGTGGCCGAAACGCGGAAAGCACAGGCACTACCGCGCCATCCCTTGTCCCAAGTTCTGAACGTGGGCCAGTTCTCCACCGCTGCACGTTGAGCGCATTGAAAAGGTGGAAAGAATTGGTAAAGCGCGACCATTCAGTGCGGATCCGTGTTGAACTTTGCCCCCTCGGAGCAGGCATGTGACCTGCACACAGGAAGAGCAAAGTTCATGCATGACCTTCGTATCGAGGCCCAGCCCGATGATGACACCTGCGGCGCTACGGCATTGCATGCGGTTTACCGTTACTACGGTGACGGTCGATCCCTGCAGCAGGTGATCGACGAAGTACACCACATGGAGGAGGGCGGCACATTGGCTGTCCTACTAGGGATCCATGCGTTGATGAACGGCTTCCATGCCCGGTTATACAGCTACAATCTCGCCGTGTTCGATCCTTCTTGGGATGGCCTTTCACCGCAGGCCTTGCACAAGAAGTTGATCGCGCAAACAAGGATCAAGGAAGGCAAGAAGTTGCACGCGGCCAGCTTGGCCTATGCCCGGTTCCTCAAAGAGGGTGGTGATATCCGCTTCGACGACCCGACCCCGGACCTGTTCAGGACCTACTTCGATGCGAAGATCCCCGTGCTCGCAGGCCTCAGCGCCACCTATCTGTACAAGAGTAAACGCGAGTATGCGGACTCCAAGGGCCGAAGTGTTTATCACGACCTACGCGGAAAACCGATGGGGCACTTCGTGGTACTGCGCGGCATGGAGCGCAAGCGCGTCTTCGTGGCGGATCCCTACCACGACAATCCCATGGCGGAGGGCCGGACCTACGAAGTGCCCGTGGGCCGCTTGATCAACAGCATACTGCTGGGCATCGTCACCTATGACGCCAACCTGCTCGTTATTTCGCCAAACCCATTCGTCTTATGAAGAAGATCATCGTGGTCCATGATCCGAAGGCTTTCAAACTCGAAGTGCCGGACGTGGAGGTCGTATCCAGCAAGGATTACCTCACGGATCCACGTTTCGCGCAATTGAAGAACACACGCATCTTCAACCTGGCGCGCAGCTTCGTGTACCAAAGCCGCGGCTACTACGTGAGCCTTCTGGCGGAAGCACGCGGCCAGAAAGCGATCCCGAGTGCCAAGACCATCCTGGACCTGAAGAACCCGAGCATCGTGAAGGTGCTTTCGCGCGACCTGGATGAAGTGATCCAGCACAGCCTGAACCACAAGGACAAGCATGACTTCACACTGAGCATGTATTTCGGGCGGAATGTGAACGCGCGATATGATAAGCTGGCACATGAGCTTTACAAGGTCTTCGAAGCACCCTTGTTGCGCGCCCGCTTCGTGAAAGGCGAGAAATGGGAACTCCGCTCCGTGCGACCCGTGCCCTACACGGACATTGAGGAAGAGCACATTCCCATCCTGAAGAAATTCGCGGCGGAATACTTTGGCAAGAAGCGCTACGACACCGCCCGCGAGGACCGCAGCGCTTACGATCTTGCGATCCTGGTGAACCCCGAGGACAAGGCGGCGCCGTCGAACAAGCGCGCTATCGTGAAATTCAGGCAGGCCGCGGAGGAAATGGGTTTCCGCGTGGACATTATCGGACCGGACGGCATCGATCGCATCAGCGAATACGATGCACTTTTGATCCGGGAGAACACCCACGTAAACAACCACACCTACCGCATGGCCCGGAAAGCGGAACAGGAAGGACTGGCGGTGATGGACTCACCGGACGCGATCCTCAAGTGCAACAACAAGGTCTACTTGGCCGAGGTGATGGAGGCACACCACGTGCCCACGCCACGCACCTTGATCGTCCACAGCGAGAATCGGCATGAAGTGGGAAAGATCCTGGGTTTCCCCGTGGTGCTGAAACTTCCGGACAGCACGTTCAGCATTGGAGTGGAGAAGGCGAGAACGCCAGAGGAACTGGAGGAAAAATTGGACAAGATCCTCGCCGACAGCGATCTAGCAGTGGCCCAGGAATACATGCCAAGCGACTTCGATTGGCGCGTGGGCGTACTGGACGGAAAGCCGCTCTATGCCTGCAAGTACTATATGGCACGGGGCCATTGGCAGATCTACAATTGGGGCAGTTCGACCAAGGACGGCGAGACGGGGAATTTCGACACGGTGAAGGTGGACGAGTGCGATAAGCATGTGATGGATGCAGCGTTGAAGGCCGTGCGTGCGATGGTGGGCGATCACGGGCTCTTCGGTGTCGACGTGAAGGAACATGAAGGCAAAGCCTACGTGATCGAGGTGAATGAATGCCCCAACATCGACCATGGGATCGAGGATGTGGAACTAGGCGACGAGATCTATCGCCGCATCATCGGATCATTGAAGAAGACGATCGAGAAAAAGATAGGCATCCCGCAAACAACCAGCGGTAACATCGCCCCTACCAAGTCATGAGCGAAAAGAAACCCTACGGCCTTTTCGAGGTCACCGGTATCGAACTGGAGTACATGTTGGTCGATCGCGAGACCCTGCGCGCCAGCCCCTCTGTCGATCTCCTGTTCAAGGACGTTACCGGCACGATCACCAGCGATGTGGAGCGCGGCGACGTGGAATGGAGCAACGAACTGGTGGCACATGTGGTGGAGCTGAAGACCGCGCGTCCCACGGCAAGCATCGCGTCCTTCAAGGAGAAATTCGCTTACGAGGTGCGTGCCATCGATGCGATCCTCGCGAAACGCGGCTTAATGCTGCTACCCACGGCTGCCCATCCCCTCTTCGACCCGTTCA
Organism: Flavobacteriales bacterium; assembly: GCA_041691695.1. Lineage (GTDB taxonomy): Bacteria > Bacteroidota > Bacteroidia > Flavobacteriales_F > PHOS-HE28 > PHOS-HE28. The sequence continues at coordinate 14,837 of JBEPUG010000018.1, read as the reverse complement.
CCGAAACGGTGCTGTGGCCGCACGACAACAACGAGATCTACGCGCTCTACAACCGGATCTTCGACTGTCGCGGTCACGGATGGAGCAACCTACAGAGTGTTCACCTTAATCTGCCCTTCGCCAACGACGAGGAGTTCGGCAAGCTCCACACCGCGATCCGCCTACTGTTGCCCATCATCCCTGCGCTCAGCGCCAGCTCCCCGATCATGGACGGCAAGGTCACGGGGCATTTGGACTCCCGCATGGAGGCCTACCTGCATCATCAAGAACGGCTGCCCGAACTCATGGGCTCGCTGATACCGGAGGCTGTTCTCACGGAAGAAGAATATTACCGTGAGGTATTCGGTCCGATCGGAAAAGCATTGGCTCCATTCGACCCGGAGGGGATCATGGACCACCAGTTCGCCAACTCCCGCGGGGCCATCGCACGCTTTGACCGTAACGCCATCGAGATCCGCGTGGTGGACATCCAGGAATGCCCGGGTGCCGACATCGCCATCGCGGAGATGATCGTTGCCACACTGAAAGCCGTAGTGGACGGGCGATGGGTGAGCAACTACCTCCAACGTGCTTGGCACCACAACGACCTCCTAGCGATCTTTCAGACAGTGATAAAGGATGCAGGTGCCACGACGATCACCAACAAGGAATACCTACTGATGTTCGGGCTGGATCGCCCTACCGCGACCGCTGAGGAACTTTGGTCGCACATCTTCGCTGAGGTGCATCCGGACCTGAGCGCGGACGCACGCAAGGCGATCACTCACATCCTTCAGCATGGCTGTTTGGCACGTCGGATCCTGGACCGCACTGGCACCCATCCGGAAGCTGCATTGATCACAGAGGTCTACAAGGAACTGGCCGTCTGCCTGCACGAGGATCGCCAACTGGCATGACCGAGCTCTTCCTCAGTTGCGAGCATGGCGGCAATGATGTACCACCTGATCTGAGGCACTGCTTCACTGGTGATGAGGAAGTGCTGCATACCCATCGTGGACTGGACATCGGTGCGCTGGACCTCTACAAGAAATTGGTTCCACTCGCTACGGAAAGTACGTCTGCGACCCTTTCGCGTCTCTGCATCGAACTGAATCGTTCCGAGCATCACCCACGACTCTTTTCAGCCTACACACGTAACCTCGGTGCCGCGCGGAAACAGGAACTGCTGCATTTCCATCGCGACTATCGCGGCGAATTCACGAAGCGTATCAAGCAACGGATCGCGAGAAAAGAAGATGTCGTGCATGTCGCGGTCCACAGCTTCACACCGGTACTGGATGGCGTGAAGCGCGCGATGGACATCGGTCTACTGTACGATCCTTCCCGGGCATATGAACGCGCATTCTGCCTCGCGTGGCGGAAGGCTTTGCATCATCGCGCGCCGGCCCTTGTGGTGCGGATGAATCATCCTTACAAGGGTACTTCGGACGGCTTCTCCAAACATCTGCGCACTATATTCCCTAAGCATTATGCTGGCATCGAATTGGAAGTGAACCAGCGTTCCACCAACGATGGCCACATGGATCCAGCCATGGTAAGCGCCTTACGCGACACACTTACGGAGGTGCTCCGGGGGGAAGGTCCTATGGTCTGATAGGCCAGGTCAAATTCCTGATCCGCAATTTTGCGCCCTCTCAACACAACGTCATCCCTCATTGCATGCGCACCATCCTCCTTCTCGGCGCTGGCCGTTCCGCCTCCTCCCTTCTTCACTACCTGATCGAACATGCTGCTGAGCAGGAATGGAAGATCACCGTTGCGGAGCGGGAGATCGCGCACGTCCAAAAGTTGACCCAGGGCCACGACGATGTTGCGGCGCTTGTTGAATTGGACGCCAGCAAAGCCGATGCCCGATCCGCGTTGATCGCAAAGCACGATCTGGTGATCAGCATGCTGCCGCACTTCATGCACATGGATGTGCTGCGGGATTGCTTGCGGCTAAAGAAGAACGTGATCACACCAAGCTATGTGCCCGAGGAGTTGTGGCCCCTTAACGCGGAGTTCAAGAAGGCTGACCTCACGGTATTGAACGAGATGGGCGTCGATCCTGGCATCGACCACATGAGTGCCATGCGCATACTCGACGATCTGCGCGCGAAAGGCGCCAAGATGGAGGCCTTCGAGAGCTACTGCGGCGGGCTTGTGGCGCCGGAAAGTGACGACAATCCCTGGGGCTACAAATTCAGTTGGAACCCGCGCAATGTGGTGCTGGCAGGGCAAGGGAATGCCGCCCGATACATCAACGAAGGCGATCTTAAGTACATCCCCTACCACAAGCTCTTCCAGCGCGCCGTGCGTGTAGAGATCCCTGAATATGGCGCTTACGACGGCTATCCGAACCGCGATTCACTGAAGTACCGGGAGATCTATGGCATCGCTGACATCCCCACGATGAAGCGGGGCACACTACGTAAGGGCGGTTACTGCGAAGCATGGGATGCCTTCGTGCAACTGGGCTGTACGGAGGACGGCTACACGCTCGAACTTCCGAAGGATGCCACTTGGGCGGAATTCCTGCGCGCCTTTCTTCCCGAGACCAAGGGCGCTAAGGACGTGCGGACCACACTGGCGCTGTACCTCGGCCTCGACCCCCAAGGCGAGGTGATGTATAAACTCGATTGGCTGGGCCTATTCGGCAGCGGTACCATCGGCGAATCAGGCCTTTCACCGGCGGCCACCTTACAGCGATTGCTGGAAGAGAAGTGGAAGCTCGGTCCGAAGGACAAGGACCTGCTGGTGATGTGGCACCGCTTCCGCTACGCGCTGAACGGAAGAAGCTCCGAGCTCCAAGCCACCTTGACAGTGACAGGCGAGGACACCGTGTACACCGCGATGGCGCGCACGGTGGGTTTACCTATGGCGATCGGTGCGAAGCTGCTGCTGAACGGGAGGATCAAGGAGCGCGGTGTATTGCTTCCGGTACAGCCCGAGTTGTACAACCCCATCCTCGATGAACTGGCAACGCTGGGGATCGCCTTCTCAGAGAAGGACATGCAGTTGCCTAATTAGAAGTGCAGTTCCAGGTCACTGAGCATCGCGCGGTATTCCGGAGTGAATTCACCACGTACCCGTTCCACCGCCAATTCCACGGTCGTCAGTTCCAGATGGTAGGTGCGCGAGAGTTCGACCAGAACACGCTTGGGTTTCTTGGTGGCGACGTAGTACACCAAGCATTCCCGGGATAGCACAAATCCATTTTCATCCGCGATGGACTTGAGTTCTGATAATCTGTCAATGGGCAGGATCATGCAGACACGCCCATGGGGGGTGCAGAAACGATCGGCCTCTTTCACGAGTTGGTCCAAGCCGAGTTCAACATCATGCTTGGCCGTGGCGGTGCGCGCATCACGCGAGACGTTATGGTCTTTGTAGAAAGGCGGATTGCAAATGACCAGGTCGTAGCCCTCCGGTGGCATCCAATTCCGCACATCGGCATTGAACACATGGATGCGCCGCGGCCACGGGCATGAAGCAGCATTCTCCTTCGCCTGGTCCGCGGACCGGGGATCGATCTCCACCGCGTCGATCACGGCCCTGTGGTTCCGCTGTGCGGCTATCATCGCCAACACTCCCGTGCCCGTACCGATGTCCAAGATCCGCAACGCATTGGCATATTGCGTCCACGCGCCCAATAAGACACCGTCGGTACTCACCTTCATGGCACAGCGGTCCTGCCAAATGGTGAACTGCTTGAAGCGGAAATAGTCGTTTGGCATGTCAAACAGTAGCCGTTTCAGAGGCCACGATACAGGTCCACCAGCCCGGGCGGCGTGCGCACAATAAGGTGCCCAGTGTCGAGGTCGATGCCTGTGATCATATCGTCCACCAAGGGGATCAGGATCTCTTGATCACCCTTCCGCACCACCATCACTGGATGGTCCTCCGTGCCCTCCGTACCGACGATATCACCCAGTTCACCGTACTCCACATCCAACACCTTCATGCCGATGAATTCCGATGGATCAAGGTTCTCTTCATCCTCCCCTGTATCCGTCGGTGGCTCATGGCCGGGCGGTGCGAAGATCTCGCAACCCACCAAGAAGGCCACGCTCTGGGGATCGGCAAAGTCCTCGAAGAGGACCACGGCACCCGTACGCGGATGTTCCCGCAAGTGGATCACATGGAAGGGCACGCGTTGGCCGTCGATCTCCGCGAAGAGCACGCCCAGCTCCTGCAGCTCATCAAAATCAGCGTCTTCCAAGTGCAAGGTGAGTTCGCCGCGATTGCCCCAGGGTTTGCCCAAACGGCCGAGATGGTGAAGGTTATCGAGGTCCATGGAGGCGGAAAAGTAATGGACCGCTGTCTGACGGCAAGAAAAAGCCCGCACACCTTGCGGCTGCGGGCTTTCGTTCAGGTGCAATGGGCTTACTCGGCGGCAGGAGCTTCGCCTTCGGTAGCGGCCTCCACTTCTGCAGCAGGGGCTTCTGCTTCCGGAGCGACCTCTTCGGCCACGGGAGCAGGCTGTGAAGCTGCCAAGGCGGCGTTCATCTTGGCGATCAACGCCGAGGCGCGGTCGTCGGACTTCTTACGCTCGGCGGCCACACGGTCCTTGTAGGACTTATCGGCGTTGTCCACCAGGCCGGTGCGCTTGGCTTCGATCTTCGTGTTCTTCTCGCCCACCCATGTTTCGAAACGGCGATCCGCTTCGGTCTGGTCGAAGGCGCCCTTCTTCACGCCGTTCAACAGGTGATTCTTGTACACTACGCCACTGTAGCTCAGGATAGCGCGTGCGGTATCGCTGGGCTGTGCGCCCTGCTGCAGCCACGCTACGGCCTTTTCATGGTCCACCTCCACCATGGCGGGGTTCCGGTTCGGGTCGTAAGCACCGATACGTTCGATGTATTTTCCATCGCGCGGTGAGCGCTGGTCAGCTACTACCAAGTGGTAGAAGGGCTTGCCTTTCTTGCCTTTTCTCTGAAGGCGGATGCGGGTCGGCATGTCGCGGTTTGTTTAGTTCCCCTTTTTGTTAAGGGGTCGCAAATGTCGGGATTTCCTTGGAATTGACAAAGTTGCGGTCGGCTTTCTACTGAACAGGCGAAAGAATTGAGGATGCCGAGGATAGCGGGCTCATCCAGAAATGGTCCGGGATGTGCACCCGCGTTCGGTCTTCTACTTTTGGCGGGATGACGAAGCGGATCCTCTTCCTTTCAACATTGCTCGCGCTATTCGGCGCCGCCAGCCCATTGCATGCACAACCCCTGAGCCATCCTCATGTCTTCACGCTCGCCGATACCCTGCGGGGAAGCATCGGACCCTACAGAGCGTGGTGGGATGTGACGCACTACGACATCAGCGTGAAGACGGACCTTGACACGAAGTCGATCCAAGGCACCACCTTCATCGCGTTCCGCGCAACCAGCGCCGGGCAACGGATGCAGATCGACCTGCAGCAACCGCTCACCATCCACTCCATGACGTTCTCCTCACCAGCCGGCGCGGCGGATGTGTTCTACAAGCGGGAGGGCAACGTGGCCTGGGTGGATCTGCCCACTCCCATGGCCGCTGGATCGTTCGGTACGCTGGCCATTCAATATGGAGGCACGCCACGGGAGGCCGTCAAGCCGCCTTGGGATGGAGGCTGGATCTGGAAGACCGATGCACAAGGGAACCCCTGGATGAGCCTCGCTTGCCAAGGCCTGGGCGCCAGCATGTGGTATCCCTGCAAGGACACGCAGAGCGATGAACCGGATAGCGCAGCGCTGCACATCACGGTGCCGGACACCTTGCAGGCCATCGGAAACGGACGCCTCCGCAGCACGGTGAAGAACGGCGACGGCACCACCACCTGGAACTGGGCGGTCGTCGATCCGATCAACAACTACGACATCGTGCCCAGCATCGGGAAATACGCGCATTGGCACGAGGTGTATCCAGGAGTGGATGGCCCGCTGGACCTCGACTTTTGGGTGCTGGCCTACAACGAGGCAAAGGCCCGCGAGCAGTTCAAGCAGGTGCCACTGATGTTGAACTGCTTCGAGGGTTGGTTCGGTCCTTACCCTTTCTATGCGGATGGCTACAAACTCGTGGAGGCGCCGGACCTCGGCATGGAACATCAGAGCGCCATCGCCTATGGTAACCGCTTCATGAATGGCTACTTGGGGCGCGACCTCAGCGGCAGCGGTTGGGGCCTGAAGTGGGACTACATCATCATTCATGAAAGCGCGCACGAGTGGTTCGGCAACAGCATCACCACGGCGGATATCGCGGACATGTGGGTACACGAGGGCTTCGCGGATTATGCCGAGACGCTCTACACCCAATGCCAGTCGGGCGAGTCGGCTGGTGATGATTACCTCGTGGGCCAGCGGCGAGGTATACGCAACGACAAACCCATCATTGGGCCGTATGGTGTGAACCAAGAGGGCGGCGGTGATATGTATGCTAAGGGCGCGAACATGATCCACACCGTCCGCCACGTCATGGACAACGACTCGCTCTTCAAGGCGATGCTGCACGGACTGAGCAAGCGCTTCTACCACAAAGTGACCACCAGCGCGGAGATCGAAGCCTTCATCAGCCAATTCAGCGGGCACGACTCCAGCAAAGTTTTCGATGAATACCTCCGGACCACCATGGTCCCGGAGTTGGACTGGACCGTGCGCAAGGATGAACTCTTCGTTCGCTGGACCAACGTGGTGCCGGGCTTCTCCATGCCCGTGAAGATCACCGTGAATGGGGAGGAACGCATGGTGCCGATCACTGAAGCCTGGTCATCACCCGCGCGGGGATTGAATGCGAAGACCGTGGAACTGACCGCGGATCGTAACTGGTACATCACAGTGGAACGCGTAGACAAAAAGGCACTGAAAGCCGAGCAGGTCCATTGAACGCAGTACCCATCCCAAATTCACGGGATTTGCTCCTTACACCATTCAGTGAATACTTTGGCATCGATGCGCCGTGTAGCCGTATTCATCCTTTCTGCCGTTGCGTTGCAAGGCCAAGCCCAGGTCATGGACAAGGTGCGGCACATCTTGGTTGGCGACACAGCAGCACCTCCGAACTGCGACACCGCTTACGTCGCCGCCTACCGCAGCGACCTGATCATTTCCGTGGTGGCCAAGTTGCGCACCATCGATGTGGCCCTTGAGCCGGACATCGGTGACCAGCTCTCCTATTCCACCAACAGCACCGGACAATACGGCTTCGGCCTGAACTTCAAATGGCTCAGTGTAGAGGCCACCTTCAACGTACCCGCGATAGACAACCACGACGCCACACTGGGCAACACAAGTTCACGTGGTTTCGGTCTCGGTTTCACCGGTCGCCGTCTGTGGGGCCGTGCTTTCTGGGACAACGCCACGGGGTATTACATGAACGACCCTCAGCGCTGGATCGCAGGATGGACCGAGGGAGATGCACCGATCATACGCCCTGACATTGCCAGCAATTCCTATCTCTTCTCCCTGAACTATGCCCTCAGTGGAAAGCGGCGCTTCAGCGAGAACGCGGCACTGTTCCAAATGGAACGGCAGAAGAAGAGCGCAGGAACATTTGTGGCAGGCCTCTCCGCATGGGTATCCAACGTTTCCGCCGACAGCTCCTTGATCCGTCCGGCATTGGTGGACACCTTCCAACTGGCCTCAGGCTTCACCGGAGTGGACCGCGTACTCATCGGTGCCACTATCGGCTATGCGCACACCTTCGCCTTCTGGAAAAAGGGCTTCATCCATGCCTCCATCCTGCCAGGTGTCACCTACGCAGAACAGACCATTACTACACCGGACGGGATGCAATTGCGCGGCACGGGCACCGCCACCGTCGTTGAGCTGAAACTCGGCGCAGGCTTTAATGGGGACCGCTGGTATAGTGCGATCACCACCGCCTATTACTACAGCACGGCCCAGATCTCACAGAAACTCGCGCTATCCACCAACTACGGTTTCGTACGCTTCGTGCTCGGCATCCGGCTGGGGGACCCTGGCATCAAGGTGTTAAAGAAAGTGGGGCTGTAAAGTGGTCAACCACGCATCGACTTGGCCAAGCGGGCCGCTGCGGTGGCGCGCACCTTGTTCCTTACGATAGGTGTCCAGCCCAACAACAGCCCGCTTGCACCCAACGCCTGCCTTGACCAACGCCAGAAGTCGAAGACATCGCGCTGGCGGAAGATCAGGCCGTCACGGAATTCGAATTTGCTGTGGATGATGTTGTGTACGGGCCTTTCCGAAGTGCTGAACGTGTAGCGCGCCTCCCAATCGCATGCGCCATTCCTAGCGCCTTCTTCCGCTACCCGAAATGTCACGCTCATCGGCGCATCGTTGTTCAGGAGCATCTTCCACATCGCCTTCACTTGGGCGGCATCAAGCTGCGGAAAGACCGGGTCGCTGAATTGTGCATCAGGATGATAGCAGTCGCCCATCGCCGCACAGTCCTTTTTCGCGAAGGCGGAATAGAATCGATCGAGCACGGGCATGTGGGCAAGGTACGTCCTTGCAAGCTTGGTTGTCATTCTTCGCCTCGTGTCATATCAATGGATCCTCCATTCCATAGACCGTAGTTTCGGCGTCCGTCGTTGTCAAAAGCGCTGGTATGAAACGGCTCCTTTACATTCATTTCGTCATGAGAACCCAGTTCTTCCTCCCCGCCATGCTTCTTACCGGCGCATCCTTCGCGCAGGACCCCACCGTAGCCTTGAAGCTGACCGATGCCTATCCTATACAGATGCCGACACTTCATTCCTATGCGCTCTTCGCTGATGCCAGCATTGATCTGCCGGATACCATCAGTTCGGTCGTGTTCAACGTGGACGGCACGGATATCCCGGCGGAAGTGGTGGATGGCGCCTACCAAGCATGGTGGATGCCTTCCGGCTATGGCGACCACATTGTAATTGCCACCGCCATGGCCAGCAATGGCAATACCGCCACACATACCGTTGATGCCACGGTTAGCAGTACCGTAGCGGACCAGACCGTGCCCACGTTCGCTGGATCGATGATTGACTGGACCACCAACGGTTCGCAGTGGTACCAAGGCAGTTACACACTTCCTCAATCCGTGGGCGCATACAACCACATTCTCGCGCATCTCAGCGTCACCTGCCCCAGCGTGGACGGCGGCTGTGATGATTGGGACCGGCTGGCCTATGTCGAAGCCAAGGCACCGAACGGCGATTGGGTGGAGATCATCCGCTACATCACTCCCTATGGCGTGCCCTGCGACCATAGCATCGACGTCACCGACTTCGCCTCGCTGCTGCAAGGAAACACGGAGATCCGGATGTTCATCGACACTTGGGGCACCGGCGGATGGCAGATGGATCTCGATTTTACCTATCAGGCCGGCACACCGGACTACCTCTACTCCACCGTGCAAGAGGTGTGGCATGGCAACTACAATTTCGGTGATCCCACGGATCTGCAACCCATGGACACGGTGACGGTCGATCCCGGATGGAACGCACAATCCGTCTCCCTGCGCCTGGTGACCACGGGGCATGGCTGGGGCGACAACAACACGTCCAATGCGGCGGAGTTCTACCATGCCACGCACCAGATCATCGTAGACGATGCCTACAGCTTCGACCAGGACCTGTGGACCGATTGCAACCCCAACCCTGATGGCTGCTCCCCGCAGAACGGCACTTGGCAATACAACCGCGCGGGCTGGTGCCCCGGTAGTATCGCGGCGCCCTACATCTATGATCTCACGCCCTATTTCAACAATACCCCGTTGGTCCTCTCCTACATGTTCCAGACGAGTTACGTGGACCAATGCAATCCCGGCAACCCGAACTGCATCAGCGGCACTACCTGTCCGGATTGCAACGACGGCTACAATCCCTTCTATCACGTGGGCGCTTATGTGATCAGCCGTGCCAACGCGCCGCTGGCGACGGGCATTTCAGCGCCCGTGCTGAAGGTCCTGGATAACGCGGTAAGTATCAGCCCGAACCCCTGCGATGGCCACTTCGCGTTGCATCTCCAGCATGACATGGGAAAGTGCGTGGTCACCGTCCGCGACATCACCGGACAAACGCTAAAGACCTGGTTCTTCGCCTCGAACGACCAGCTCAACGCTTACCGCTTTGACGTCACCTCATTGGCCAAGGGAACCTACTTCGTGAAAGTGCAGAACCGCGAGACGGAGCTTGCCAGTAAGGTGGTGGTGCAGTGAGGGCGGTTCTTCTTGGCATCACAGATCGTGATACCAAGAAGAACCATTTAATCCTTTTTGAAGCCGATGCGTTTGCGCGGCAATTGCACGGGCTTCAGCAAGGAGAACAGCAAGTCGTAGACATTCTGGAACTGCGTGTCGTACTTGGTCTCCATGCTCTTCAACTTCGAGAGCACCGTCCGATAGTCCTTGGCCATCCTGCGCAGCACCACGAAGGTGCGGATGATCGCCACATTCACCGCCATCGCCTTCCGACTGTTCAGCACGCTGCTCAACATCGCGATACCGGCTTCGGTGAAGGCGAATGGTTTGGCACCGCCCAAGCTCCGAAGCGATGGTATCACACCCTGTGATACCAACAATGCGCCTTCCTCTTTCGTGAGCACGAACATGAAGTCCTCCGGAAAGCGTTCCCGGTTACGGCGCACGGCCTGCTTCAATACGCGGGTCTCCACTTCATAGAGTTCAGCTAGGTGCACATCCAGCATCACCCGCTCATCGCGCAGCTGCACGATGCGGCGCACGATCCGCTCGTTCACCACGGGCTGCACGGCCTTGCTCACCGACTTTGCCATGTGACCAAGATAGTTGGAGTGATGGTATCACAGATCGTGATACCAACGAACGGCTTCAATCCTTTTTGAAGCCAATGCCGGGATCCTTCCGGAATGGATCGATCGAATATGCTTTTTGTGGAAAACTGATCACTTTTTACCCATCCGCTCCGGGTACCTTCGTGGCCCTCGTTCCCAAGTCCCGAAATGCAATTCTCGCACCTCCACGTCCACACCCAATTCTCACTCCTCGACGGCGCCAGCGACATCGGCGCACTGTTCAAGAAAGCGGCGGCGGACGGGCAGCCTGCGGTGGCCATCACCGATCATGGCAACATGTTCGGCGCATTCAAGTTCGTGGCCGAAGCTGGCAAGCTGAAGAACGACGACGGCACACCGAAAGTGAAGCCCATCGTGGGCTGCGAGTTCTACCTCGTGGAGGACCGGCACAAGAAAGCCTTCACACGCGAGGACAAGGACCGGCGCTTTCACCAGCTGATGCTGGCGAAGAACGAAACGGGCTACAAGAACCTCAGCAAGCTCTGCTCGCTCGGCTACATCGAAGGCTTCTACAGCAAGTATCCGCGCATCGATAAGGAACTGGTGCTGAAACATCACGAGGGATTGATCGCCACAACGTGCTGTCTTGCCGCCAGCGTGCCGCGTACCATCCTGCACAAGGGCGAGGCCGAGGGCGAAAAGGAATTCAAATGGTGGCTGGACCTCTTCGGCGACGACTACTACATCGAGCTGCAACGCCACGGCATCGCCGATCAGGATAAAGTGAATGCGGTGTTGCTGAAGTGGGCCCAGAAGTACAACGTGCCCATCATCGCCAGCAACGACAGCCACTACGTGGATCAGCAGGACGCCAACGCGCACGACATCCTGCTCTGCCTGAACACCGGCGAGAAGCAAAGCACGCCCAAGGCCACCGACGCCGACGCGGAGAACGGCACTACCAAGGGCAAGCGCTTCGGCTTCAGCAACGACGAGTTCTACTTCAAGTCGAAGGCGCAGATGTTGGAACGCTTCAGCGATGTCCCGCAGGCGCTGGACAACACCAACTTGATCGTCGATAAGATCGAGACGTTGAAGTTGAAGAAGGACATTCTGTTGCCGAACTATGAGATCCCTGCGGGCTTCACGGACCAGTTCGAGTATCTGAAGCATCTGACATACGACGGGGCGATACGGAGGTATTTGGGTGGTGATGGAAGTAAGGGAGGTGATGGAGGCGAGGGAAGTGAGCGCGGCCTCGTTGGTGGCATCGATTCGCTCGACCCGAAGATCAAGGAGCGCTTGGACTTCGAGCTGTTCACCATCAAGACGATGGGCTTCGCAGGTTACTTCCTGATCACGCAGGACTTCATCAACGCCGGGCGTTCCATGGGTGTGGTGATCGGTCCCGGCCGTGGCAGCGCGGCGGGCAGTGCGGTGGCCTATTGCATCGGCATCACCAACATCGACCCGATCAAATACGACCTGCTGTTCGAGCGCTTCCTCAATCCGGACCGCAAGAGCATGCCCGATATCGACACGGACTTCGACGACGAGGGTCGCCAGAAGGTGATCGATTACGTGGTAGAGAAGTACGGCCGGAACCAGGTGGCGCAGATCGTCACTTATGGTAGCATCGCAGCCAAGAGCAGCATCCGCGACGTGGCACGCGTGCTGGACCTGCCGCTGAACGAAGCGGACCGGTTGGCCAAGCTGGTGCCCGAGCGACCGGGGATCAACCTCGGCCGCTTGCTGCACGCGCCATTCGATGGACCCGGAAGCCTCAAGGAAAAGGAGAATCTCAGCAGTGACGAGATCGCCAATGTGAAGCAACTGCGCGAGGTGCAGCAAAGCGGCGAAGCCACGGCCGACGTGCTGAACGAAGCCGAGAAGCTCGAGGGATCCGTCCGTGGCACCGGCATCCACGCGGCGGGCATCATCATCGCGCCGAGTGATCTCACGGACATCATTCCCGTGTGCATCAGCAAGGAATCCACTCTTCTTCTCACGCAGTACGACGGGCGCGTGATCGAGGACGCGGGCGTGATCAAGATGGACTTCCTCGGCCTGAAGACGCTCACCATCATCCGTGATGCATTGCGGATGATCAAGGCGAATCACGGCATCGACATCGCCATCGACGACATCCCGCTGGACGACCCGAAGACCTTCGCCCTCTACCAGCGCGCCGAGACCAACGGCACCTTCCAATTCGAGAGCGGCGGCATGCAGAAGTACCTGCGCGAACTGAAGCCCGACCAGTTCGGCGACCTCATCGCCATGAACGCGCTTTACCGGCCGGGACCGATCGAATACATCCCCAGCTTCATCAAGCGAAAGCACGGGCAGGAAGAGATCGTCTACGACCTCCCCGAGATGGAGGAACTGCTGAATGAGACCTATGGTATTACCGTCTATCAGGAGCAGGTGATGTTGCTGAGCCAGCGGCTGGCGGGCTTCACCAAGGGCGACGCGGACGTGCTGCGGAAGGCTATGGGCAAGAAGGACCGCACCATCCTGGACAAGATGAAGGGCAAGTTCCTGGAAGGCACGTCCACCAAGGGCCTCGATCCGAAGGTCTGCGCCAAGGTTTGGACCGACTGGGAGGCCTTTGCGCAATACGCCTTCAACAAGAGCCACAGCACCTGCTATGCATTCGTCGCCTATCAGACCACGTGGCTTAAGGCGAACTACGGCGCGGAGTTCATGGCGTCAGTGCTCACGCATTCGCAGAGCAACATTGAAAAGGTGACCTTCTTCATGGAGGAATGCCGCCGCATGGGCATCCCCGTGCTGGGACCTGATGTGAATGAGAGTGGCTTCCAGTTCAGCGTGAATAAGCAGGGCCAGATCCGTTTCGGGCTGGGTGCGGTGAAGGGCGTGGGCGAAGGCGCCGTGGAGGCGATCGTCACCGAAAGCCAAAGCCAGCGCGGTCCTTACGTCAGTGTGTATGATCTGATGCGCCGCGTGAATCTGCGCAGCGCTAATCGGAAATCTCTTGAAAGCCTAGCATACGCTGGTGCCTTCGATGGATTGGGAAGCATGCACCGCGCGCATTTCTTCTTCAGCCCAGGTGAAGGCAAGCCGACCTTCATCGAGACGTTGGTTCGCTATGGCCAACAGCATCAGGACGGTGAGGACAGCTCGCAGGTGAGCATGTTCGACATGGCGGAGGAAGGTGCGTCCATACCCGAGCCGATGCTTCCGCCCGCAGAACCGTGGAGCGCTTTGGAACAATTGCATCATGAAAAGGAGGTCATCGGTTTCTACCTCAGCGGCCATCCGCTGGATGATCACCGCATCGAGATCAAGCATCTGTGCAACGCGCAACTGCCGCAACTCGCCGACCTGAAGAGCGTGGTCGGGCGCGAGCTTACCATGGCGGGCATCGTCACCAAGGCTGAGCACCGCATCGCGAAGAGCGGCAAACCGTTCGGAAGCTTTTCGCTGGAGGACCACAACGGCAAGCACGACTTCATGCTCTTCAGCGAGGACTACATGAAGTTCAAGCTCTACCTGCAGGCGGGCACGCTATTGCTGCTGAAAGGCCGGGCCATGGAACGCACGTGGGGCCGCGACGAGGGCCAGTTGGAATTCAAGATCTCCAACATCGACCTGCTCGGCGATGCCCGGGAGAAATACATCACCACGCTCACCATGCGCATCGAGACGGAACGGGTGGACGAGGCCTTGAACCGAGAGCTCGCAGCCATTCTGAAGGAACATCCGGGCAAATGCAAGGTGATGATAGCCCTCATGGATTCAGGGGAAAACCTCCAGGTGGAAGTGCCCAGCAAAAGCCACGGGGTGGACCTTACAGGCAGTCTTATCGACCGTTTAGACCTGCTCACCGACATAAAATGGTCACTTAGCTGACCAAGTGTCAGGGAAAAACGTTCGGCATGAAGTTCGAGAATCGAAGCACAATCCCGAACTTAGCGTCACTTAACGCGATACCCACCGATCACACAACCCAATTCGGGTAGTAAAAACACCCACAACGCAACACAAAAGCATGGCACTTGAACTCACCGACAGCAACTTTGAGGAACTCGCATTGAAAAGCGACAAACCCGTGATGGTCGATTTCTGGGCTGAATGGTGCGGCCCCTGCCGCATGGTCGGTCCCGTGGTGGAGGAACTCGCCAAGGATTACGAGGGCAAGGC
>JBEPUG010000017.1:0-31260 GCA_041691695.1 Flavobacteriales bacterium | reverse complement strand
GTGGTGGTGACGACCCCGAACTGGGTGAAAGCACAGAACCTGCAGATCATTCGTTGATCGAGACCTAAGCAAAAAGAAGGCCCCCGGAATTTCCGGGGGCCTTCTTCGTTTTTGGCGGTGGTCAGGCACATGCCGCGTGTGCAGGAGGTCTGAGTACCGGAAGCGAATGCCGTCTCCAAGAAATTTCCGTGAGCGCGTGGCTATACAGTGCAAGGCCGCCAGTTCCGCATGCACGATGGCGAAGCCCTCCGCTGGAGACCGGCGATGAATTTCGGATGGATCAGTGAGCGGCTCGGATAAGAAGGCCCGCAACTAAAAAAAGCGTCATTGCGAGGCCGCATTTGGGCCGAAGCAATCTTGCATTACAACATAAGCTGGGCTAGTAGTGGTAGTTTGGTGCCGCAGGCGCCAGAATGAGATCGCTTCGCAGAGCCTCGGTGACGATGTGTTATCGCGAAGAGGTCACGAGTTGCGGCGCCGATACCTGCGGCACTTCCTCCGCTTGCTCTGCTGCCGAAGTCGGAACTTCTCTCTTCTCTGCGAACTCCGCGGTTCAAAACCAACATCACCTGCGGCCCCTCATCGGCGTCCATCAGTGGTTCACATTGACCCCTGTGGATCCCTTTTTTGACGGAAGGACCGATCACTCACACTCGATCAGCCATTCATCCGTGAAGATGAAACTCGCATCCCCATGGCCGGGATGCCAATCGGGGCAGGGGCCGGGGTTCTTCGCGATCAGTTTGATATAGCGCGCTTGCTTGTTGAGGACGTTCGTCATCATGTCCATCGTCTGTGCGCCCATCGCGGTGCGCGGCACGGTGTCCTCCACAGTGGCGCTGCTCCACGTGCGCCCATTCGTGCTCCACGCGAACTGCACGCTTTGCGGATACCAGATCCAGGAGCCGGCGTCCTGCAACACGCCAAGTCCGAGCCGATGCACCGTCTTCACGCTGCCCAGATCAACAGTGGCCAGCACGTCCTGACCCACGTAGCCTTGCCAACCGCCGGTGCGGAAGTCATTCGAGCCACGGATGCCATCGATCAAGGCGTTCTGCCCGGCAGCGGCATATTGCGAAGACCATTGGCTCTGCACGGTGATGGTGCGCGAGGGATCGATCTGTGTGAATCGTGCGGTAACGACCGGACTGAAGATCCCGTTCTTACCCGCCATGGCGCGCACCTCGGTGGATGTGCTTATAGGAATGGGTTGTTCGTATGGTCGGCCTTTCACTGTGGGGTTGGACCCGTCCACCGTGTAGTAGATCGGCCAACCAGCGTCCACCTCACTCAGCATGACCGTCAAGGGATCCGTGAAAGCCTGTGATGGCGAGGAGATCAGAGGAGCCGTGGGTGGGTAGTTCAGATCGTTGTTTGCTGCAATGGCACCCACCATCGGTGCTAACGCGTTCGTGATCGTCGGCCGGTCCGAGGGCCGCCATTCCTGCGTGAGCGCCAGCTTGAGATCCATGCCGTTCATCACGGTGGAGTAGGAGATGGATGCGACGTTGCCAACCTTGCCGTTCAATACACTGCTCTTGATGAAGGAAGTGGTATTGCCCGATCGTCCAGTGGTGGAAACAGAGACCTGCTTTCCGTTTGGCAGGTTGATGCGATAGGCGTGGAAGAGCGGTGCAAGCAATTCGAAGTCCGGGTCGCCAGGGGCCACTTGGTAAATGCCGAGCGCGCTCATCACATACCACGCGGACATCTGGCCGCAGTCCTCGTTGCCGATCAAACCATCCGGATCATCCTTGTAGAAGTCGTTCAGGATGTGGTCCACCTCGCGCTGGGCCTTGTCGGGCCTGCCTACTTCGCAATACATCCAAGCCATGGCATGGCTCGGTTCGTTGCCGTGCGCATATTGGCCGATCATTCCGGTGATATCGCTCTGATCACGGCCATGCGTCTGGGTCTTGGCGCTGAAGACCTCATCCAGCTTCTGCTCCAATCCGCCTTTGCCGGAGCTTTTCAGCAGGCGGTCCAAGCCGGGAACATCCTGGGGGACGAAGGTCGAATACTGCCATGCGTTGGCCTCTGTGTAGTTGAAGTTCACTTCGAAAGGGTCGAAGGGGGACACGAAACCGCCGTTGTAGCGGGCACGGAAGAATCCGGTGGAAGGATCGAAGAGGTTACGCCAGTTCGACGCTCTGGTGTAGAAGGCGGTGGCCAAACTGTCCTTGCCCATGGCCTGCGCCATCCGCGCGATGCACCAGTCGTCGTAGGCATATTCCAAGGTGCGGCTCACACTTTCACTCTGATCCTCGCTGCTGATATAGCCTTGCTTGCGGTAGGCGTCCAGCCCCGGCTCCTCGCGCATGGCACTGGCGGTCATGGCTTTCAAAGCAAGGTCGGCATCGAAGCCACGGATGCCCTTCATGTAGGCATCGGAGATGACGCTTACGCTGTGGTAGCCGATCATGCAATCGGTCTCGTTGCCCCAGAGCTCCCACACGGGTAGCCGTCCGGTCTGCGAGTAGATGTCGAGAAAGGTCTTGATGAAGTCCACTGTGCGGTCCGGCTCGATGATGGTCAACAGCGGATGCTCCGCGCGGAAGGTGTCCCAGAGGCTGAAGACCGTGTATTCATCATGATCCGCCGTGTGCACCTTGCCGTCGTTGCCCCGGTATTTGTGGTCCACATCATTGAAGATGTAAGGCACGAGCAGGCTGTGATAAAGCGCCGTATAGAAGATGCGCTGCTGATCGGTCGTTCCGCCCTGCACTTGGATGCGGCCCAGTTCGGTGTCCCATTTGGCTTCGGCCTGTTTGCGCACGGCATCGAAATCCCAGCTCGGTACTTCGGCATCGAGATTCTTCCGCGCGCCCTCGATACTCACTGCACTGATGCCCACTTTTACTAGCACCACCGAGCTATCTGAAGGCAGGATGATCACGGCTTTCGTGCTGTCCGAAAGGTCCTTGTCCAACTGCACCTTGGCATTGATGCGGATGCAGAAGAACAGATGTTGGTCTCGCGCCCAAGAACTGCTGCGGCGCTCACCAACTATCTCGCTCGGGCCGCTTTGGCGAATGGAGCTGGCCAAGAGCCGGTCGCGATGGCGAAGGTCCAGGGTGATCGAACGTTCCGTCGACCTTGCGAAACGATACCGTTGCATGCCCACTCGGGCGGTTGCTGTCAATTCCACATCCACGTTCGGGTAATCGAGATGCACTCGGTAGTAACCGGCATGCGCGGTTTCGCGGTCGTGCGAGAAGCGAGAGCGGTATTCGTTCGGCTTCGTGGTACGGCCGCCACTCATGGGCATCAACAGTACATCGCAGAGATCGGACACGCCGGTACCGCTGAGGTGGGTGTTGCTGAAGCCGTAGATCAAGCTATCGCTGTAGTGGTATCCTCCGCACCCATCCCACTCCTCCGGATCGGTGCGGGTATCGGGGCTCACTTGCACCATGCCGAAGGGCACGCACGCACCGGGAAATGTGTGTCCGTGTCCACCGGTTCCGATGAATGGGTTGACCAATTCGGTGGCGTAGTTGGTGGCCCACGTCGTGGTGTCCTGGGCGTGAAGTGCAACGGGAGCGATCAGGAGCAGGGTAGGGAGGATCCGGTTGATCATTGGACGAAAATACGGGTGAGGTTTTTCACCGCCACGACGCGACGAACGCAACGGATCCGCAACGACTGAAAGGGAGATCTTTAAATGTATTGCGTGGCGTTGCCTTGGCGTTCTTGGCGCCGTGGCGGTGTTCTTTCTTCCTCACAACGTCGTCAACGCGGCTGCCCCGAGGATCGCGGCATCATCGTCCGGTAGGGCAGAGGCCACGAGGTCCACGCGCCCTTGGTAGATGTTGAGCAGGAATTCGCGGAATCGCTCTCGCAGCGGGGCCATCAGCAATTCGCCGTTGCGTGCGATGCCACCGAAGAGCACAACGCGTTCCGGACCGGTGACGGCCACGGCATTCGCCAAGCCCACGGCCAACCAGCGCGCGGCATGGCGGAAGGTCTGCAACGCTGCGGCATCGCCACGTTCCGCAGCCCGAGCGATGCATAGAACACCTTCCTCCTTCAATACTTCCGGGTCGCCATCCAACTCGGCATAGGTCTGGCGCAGCCCGCGGATGCTCACGTAAGCCTCCAAGCAGCCATTGCGGCCGCAGGTGCACGGGCGGCCGTCGATCACGATCGTCATGTGTCCCACCTCGCCGGAGTTGCCGTGGCTGCCCAGCATCAATTGACCGTTGACGATGAAGCCGCTTCCCACGCCCGTCCCCAAGGTCACCATCATCAGGTCCTTGCAGCCCTTGCCTGCGCCGTAGCGCCATTCGCCCAAGGCGGCCACGTTCGCATCGTTGCCCAGCGTTGACGGTATGCCGGTGCGGAGTTCCACCATGCGCGCCAAGGGCACGTCGTGTTTCCACGGGAGGTTCGGCGCCATTTCGATGATGCCTGTATGCTGGTTGGCATTCGGTGCGCCGATGCCGATGGCTTCGATCAGGTGACTGGTGGTTGGTGATCTGTGATCGGTGCCGAGCCTTAGTGTTTCAGCCGCCAGGGCATCGGCGAAGGCCTCGGCGCTGGCATGGCCGGTGGTAGGCAGCTTCACTTGTGCGATCACCTTGCCGCCGTCCACGAGGCCGATCTTGGTGCTGGTTCCTCCGATGTCTATACCGATGATCATGGTCCGAAGATCAAAAAAACCGCAGATTTCACAGATTTACGCCGATAGCCGACCGGAGGCAATGTCGTTGATGCGCAAAGGTGCGTTGCATGGCTGGATCGGAGGGAGCCACGGCCCTTTAGGCGATGTCCACAATAGGCATTGTATCAGCCGATGCGATCATACCGGGCTTGCTTCCCGCGAAGCCGTACCACGCCAGATAGCAATAGCACAGCACCGGGAGCAGGAAGCTGATGTGCATGGCCCTTTCGCCCATGCCGTGCGCTTGCATCGCATCGATGAGCGCGCCTTGTGCGAGGGGGATCAATGCACCTCCGAGGATCATCATCACCAACAAGGAACTGCCTTGGCCGGTGTCGCCCTTCAATCCAGCGATGGCCAAGGTGAAGATGTTGCTCCACAGGATCGAGTTGAAGAGGCCGATCGCCAGGATGGCCCACATCGCTATGCTGCCGTTGGAGATGATCGTGATGGCCAACAACACGATGGCCACACAGGCGAAGATGCCCACCGCAAAGCCTGGTCGGCGACCGACGATGAGGAAGACGGCCATGTTCGCGCCGATCAATACCGCCATGGGCCAGAGTTGCCGGATGTCGAGGCCGCCGCTGAGGCGGTTGATCCACCCTAGCAATGCGAACATCGCGAGGCCGATCAAGGCCATGAGAAAGAAACGTTGGACGCCCTTGAACCGATCACTCAGTGCGACAGCGCCGAGGAAACGCCCGCACATGGCGCCGCCCCAGTAGAGGCTCAGGTAGTTCTTCGCGTCGTTGTGCGAAAGGCCCATCACGGCATCCAGCGCGAGAAAGCCGATGATGAGACTGCCGATCGCCACTTCGGCGCCCACATAGCAGAAGATGGCGCCCATGCCATTCCGCAATTGCCGATGGCGCAAGGCATTCCTGCGCTCTAGCATCGCGGTGCGCGGAGGTTCCGGCAATGCTGTGAAGAAGACCCAGATCGCTTGAACAACGAGTGACAACGCGAAGAACGCATACGGCCAGCGCACCGCAGCATCTCCTTTGAAAAAGTCGAAGATGAGCGCGCCGCCGATCAGCGGGGCCAGTGTGGTGCCCAAGGAGTTGAAGGCCTGCGCCAGGTTCAGGCGGCTGCTCGCACCTTCTGCGGAACCGATGATCGCCACGAAGGGATTGGCCGCGATCTGCAACAAGGTGAAGCCGAGGCCGAGGACGAACAACGCCGCGAGATAGAAGCCATAGACGTGGACGTAGGTGGCGGGTACGAACAAGGCACTGCCGAAAGCGCTCAGTAACAGGCCAGCGATGAGGCCGCGTTTGTAACCGATGCGCAGGATGGGGTCCTCGCCGCCGCGCGAGATGAGGTAATAGACCAAGGAGCCGAGGAAGTACGCGCCGAAGAAGCAGAATTGCACGAGCATGCTCTGCCACCAGCTTAGGGCGAAGACGGCCTTGAGGTGCGGGATCAGCACATCGTTCATCACCGTCATGAAGCCCCAGATGAAGAAGAGCGTGGTGAGCACGGCCATGGGCCATGCGATGGATGGCACACGGGCAGCGGGCGCAGTGGTGGGTAAATGATCCATTGATCGAGTTGCGATCGGTCAAGATTACTACATTGGTCCACCAAACAAAAAACATATGAAACACATTACACTTTTGGCCGCGTTGGCCTTTGCAACTGGCGCTACGGCCCAGATCTCTGACGGAAGCTTTGAGGCCGGGATCGGTGCTGGAACTTGGAACGAGGCTTCGGTCACCTTCGGGACCCCACTATGCACAGTAGCCGCTTGTGGAAATGGTGGAGGTTCTGCAGTTCCACGAACCGGTGATGTTTTTGCTTGGTTCGGAGGTTCCGGGTCTGCTGA
This sequence comes from Flavobacteriales bacterium, assembly GCA_041691695.1. GTDB lineage: Bacteria > Bacteroidota > Bacteroidia > Flavobacteriales_F > PHOS-HE28 > PHOS-HE28. The sequence continues at coordinate 24,769 of JBEPUG010000017.1, read as the reverse complement.
CGAGGTCGCCTCGGTCGACCAAGATGCCAACATCCCTTCCGGTAGTACCGCCAACTTGCAGGTCTATGTGAAAATTCCTGCAACCGGTGATGGAACCGCTGGCAATTACCTCAAAGCCATCATCGATGGGAATGAGGTGGCCATGGTCACGGCCGTCGATTCATCCACCTATGCGGACTACACCTTGTGGAACGTGCCGATCAATTCCTACGCCGATGGAGCAATGCACAATGTGAAGCTTGAGGCCAAGGAAAATGGGGGCGCCGTGTTCAACATCCTTGCAGATGACATCGCGTTGGAAGTGGATGGCACTGTGATCGTTGGCTTGTTCGAGAACGAGGCGCTAGCGGGTGTTCAGATCTATCCGAACCCGGCGAGCTCGACGATCACTCTTGCTTTCAACGCCCTGAAAGGTGCCGCTGTCGTCAGCATTATGGATGTTGATGGTAAGCTTGTGAGCAGCGAGCAACTCGGTGAAGTGAGCCGCAAGACCGTGACGTTCGATGCCCAGAACCTTCAGAATGGACTGTACATGGTTTCGGTGCAGCAGGATGGCAAGCGCTTCACCAAACGGATAGTTGTCGCACACTAGGAGAAAAGCTTTTACTCAAACTGAACGGGTCCTTAACGGGACCCGTTCAGTTTCAGACATCTGCCTTCCACATACTTTCTGACCATCTCAATATGAAGACCGCTTCGAGGTCCTGCTCAGCACGTCTCTCATCACGGTCATGAAACGAAATGCATAATAGCATAGTGTGGACCGTCATGGCCACACGTGGAAATGGTGATGGTGGTAGTAGGGCTGGGATAGGACCCGTTCTGCGGCATTCGTGCTCAAACGGAAACTGTTAAGAAGTGAAAAATTCAGCCTGATCCCCCAAGTCAAGGGGATTACTTTGCCTATCAAACAAACAACCCATGAAACACACTACACTCTTGGCCGCGATGGCCATCGCAGGTGGGGCCATGGCACAGCGGCCAGCGACGATCGCTGGGCATGCCATGCATTCCCCATTGACCTTTTCAGCAGACCGGACACCGAGCGATACCTTGGTTCCTACGAGCTTTGCGGACCCCAATGCTTCGTTGGCCCTTTACACGTTGAATGGTGCACCCGGTTATGTTGTCGGCACCAATCAGTATGACGAAGGAATGGCTCAAACATTCATGAGCACCGGAACTGTGCATGTGGAGCAACTCCTTTACTTCTTTGCTGCAAAGGATGATGCGGGCCAACCTACTTCCATCGTACAAGCACGGGTCTATGGACTGGATGGTGCCGGTACGGATGAGTCCGATGCCTCAGTGACCAACGCTCCGGGCACTGTGCTTGGGAATGTGGATATGCCGATGAGCTCCATCGACACATCAACGGCTACATTGATGATCACTGTGGCGCAATTCAATCCTGCTGTGCAGGTGACCGGCAATTTCGCCGGCGGCTTTGAATATGGAGGACTTCCTACAGGCTCACTGCTCGGTTTGTGGAGCACCTCGGATGGCGACAATCCTGCGACCAACCAGAACTGGGAGGACGCGGACGGTGGCGCTTGGATCGCTATGGGGAATTCAACCTCAGGCTGGGGCTTACATGTTGACTTCGGCATTCTCGCCGTACTCGGTGATGGTGTGGTCGGCATCCACGGTGTGGCCGCTGTCAACAACATGCGCATGAGCTTCATCGGTAGCAACCCGGCCAGCAACTCGGTGATCGTGGCTTACGATATGCTGCAAGATGCCAACGCCCGCATCATGGTGTTGGACGCAAAGGGTGGCAAAGTGGTCGACCAGCAATTGGGGCGCACGGTAGCTGGTCAACATCAGACCACACTCCAAGTGAGCGACTGGGCGGATGGCACCTACTATGTGACCATCTTCGCCAATGGCGCGCCTATCACGAAGAAGTTGATGGTGAAGCACTAAGCGACTCAACACATTGAAAGAAGGGCCTCGGTGACGAGGCCCTTCTTTTTGCCCGTAGTTGGCAAGTGCGACCAGGAATGATAGGTGGGCTGCCCAGACTCGCCGTTCAGCGAACTAGGAGATCCATCTCGCGATGAGGAATGCAGCGCTGGCCGCTAGGATCCCGATGAACGTGGTCTTGATGGCGCCCCACAGCGGCCTGTCGCCGGTGAGGTTCGTCTTCACATAGCCGAACACGAAGAGGAAGGTGACAGTGACCACGGCAGAGATGAGCAAGCCTTTTTCCGGAGTGTCGGTCACGAAGTATCCGAGCAGCGGAACGATGCCGCCTACGATGTACGAGGCCCCGATGTTGAAGGCGCTCTTGCGGGCGCGCAGCGCATCGGGCTTCTCCATGTTCAGTTCGAACTTCATCATGAAGTCCACCCATTGCTTCTTGTCGCGGCTCAGTTCCTCGGCCACCTCGGTCTGCAAGCGTGGGCTGATGCCGTATTCGTCCAACACGTCGCGTACCTCCTGCTTTTCCTTCTCCGGAACCCGTTCGACCTCCTCATACTCGCGCTTCAGTTCGGAGTCGTAATGTTCCACATCGGTGCGGCCCGCGAGGTATCCACCGAGGCCCATGGCAATGGATCCCGCCACGATCTCCGCAATGCCGGCGGTGATGATGATACTGTTGTTGTTCACCGCTCCGCTTAGTCCCGCCGCCAAGGCGAAGGGCACGGTAAGCCCATCCGCCATGCCGATCACGATATCCTTTACCAGATCCGAGGAGGTGAAGTGTTTCTCTTCGTGCTTGCGGTGTGGATGCGTCATTGTTCGACCACGGTTTGGAGCAGGTCGCTGTCAAAGATGCGTGCTGGAGAGATCACAGGCTCATCCAGCGGTGGGGTTTTGCCATAACGCTCCTCCAACTTCTGTTTGACACGCACATCACTCAGGTCAAAGTCACCCAGTTGCTGAAGCTTGCCCAACTCCTTTCCTGTGGCCTCGTGATAAGCCTTCCAGACCAGCTCAGAGCAATAGATCGCATCATCGCTCCACCCGAACCATAGGTCGTAGTTCTTACCGAGGAACCGTTCTCCATCAGCTCTGAGATCGCGAAGCTGCGGCGCCGATAGGGGTTGACCCACGAGGCGTTTCACTACGAAGTGGTTCCCTTCACCTCGCGCGATCCAACGTGTGAGCGGGGTCCACTTCACGGGCTGCACCGCTTCGAGTACGAGCCACTCGTGATCTCCGGTATCCGCGCGGAAGATCAATTCGCAATGGCTGTATTTGGAATGCGTGGCCAGCTGGATCGCACGGCTCTGCTGGGAGAGCGAGGTTTGGAAGATGATGTCGCCATCGTGCAAGCGCTGTTGCTCGGAGAGTGCGCCCACCACAGCGGAGACCTGACTCGCCCGGTATCGCGGGAGGTAGTAGACCTTAAGGCCCCAGAGCAAGGCCGCCAATGCCAGCGCGGCGACCAGAACGATGGCGACCCGCTTGCGTTGCGGCATCGAAAGATGGTCGTGCATCCGCGGCGCTGCCATGGTCGATCGTGCCTAGGACAGAAAGCGCTGCACCATGCCATCCCGGAGCTTATGCCCGTCCGGATCGGCCTGTGTTTTCAAGTGGCACAACTCTTCCGCCCATTCCGAGGTACGGATGCGAACGGGAGGATCCTTGGCCAGAGCCACCTCCAAGATCACCTGAGCCACCTGCTCCGGCGTTTGATAGGAACTTTGCGCGCCCTGAGCAGCGCGTTTGCGCATACCGCCGATATATCGGTCGAAGATGGGCTTGTAGGGATCGTCATCGGTCATCCCTGCACCCAAGCGATCGAGCACGGACGTAGCGAAGGCGGTGTGGATCCCGCCCGGCTCCACGGCGGTGAATGTGATGCCGAAGTTGGGCGTGATGTAAGTGGCCATGGCTTCAGTAAAACCTTCCACAGCGAATTTGGACGCACAGTAAAGTTCATTGAACGGTTGGCCCACCAGCCCGCCCACACTGGAGATGTTGATGACCCGGCCACCACCTTGCTTGCGCATGCTTGGCAACACGGCCTTGGTGCAGCGGATCACGCTGAGGTGATTCACCTCATCCACCCATCGGATCTCGGCATCGGTGGCCTGCTCCGTGGTCTTCGCGAAACCTGCGCCTGCATTGTTGATCAGCACGTCGATGCGGCCTTCCTGTTTCAGCACCTGCTCCACGCATCCCGCGATGGATGCGGGGTCGGTGACATCCAACGGCAATACTTCGACCTGCACGCCCAATGCCTTCGACTCGAGCATCAATTGGTCCTGACGCGAAATGTCGCGCATGGTGGCGTACACCTTCCAGCCCTGCTGGGCGAAGAGTAACGCGGTCTTCAGCCCCAAGCCACTGGAGCAGCCCGTGATCAGCACATTCTTCTTCATGTTGAGTACCCGGTCATTCGATCGGCTTTGCTTTCTTCTTGCCCAGCCGATCCTCGAGATGGGACTTCAGTTCTTCGAGCAAGGTCTTCTTGTATTCATCCTTCTCCGTGGCCACTGCCTTCTTCAAACGGGCAAGCCCATGGCGCGCGATCTTTTCGGGAAGGAGGTCCTGGTTCTCGATCACGGTGAGCACCTCGAAGGTCTCGTTCGCATCTCCCTCCACGGCTATTTCGATCAAGCGCTCCACATAGGGTTGCGCGTCCAACCCGGCATTCCAGAAGGCTGCGATCACGGTCTTGCGCACAGCGAGCAATGTGGGCTCATCGAGCGCGCGGGCCAGTTCCGCAGCGGCATCCTTCACCTTCACCTCATAGAGCAATCCCTGGATCCTCCGTTGTCGAGCGTGATCCTCGGTCCGGGCCAAAGCGTGTAGTAAAGGAAAAATGGTCTTGGCATCCCCTTTCTCATGGAGGGTGGCAATGGCCTCCAGTGCTTTGGCGTCGTCGTCACTCAACAGAGCGGCGAACGCCTTGTCGATCGTGGTCTGCTTCTTTTCCGTCATGTTTGGTTCGCCATAGCGCATTCAGCGATCGCGATGGACAAAGGTAGGAGCGCAGGTAAGGGGATCCGGATGATCTTTGATGCACGCGGACAACACCATGAAGATCATTCTCACAGGGGCCACCGGGATGGTGGGCGAGGGCGTATTGCTGGAATGCCTCGACGATCCGCGGGTTAGCGAAGTGGTCGTGCTGGCTCGCCGTTCTTCCGGCATCACGCATCCGAAATTGAAGGAGGTGTTACACCCTGATCTATTGGACATCTCCCCGGTGGCTGATCAGCTTGCAGGCTACGATGGCTGCTTCTTCTGCCTTGGCACTACCTCGTTGGGCAAGAGCAAGGAAGAATACCGCCGGATCACGCGGGATCTCACGCTGCACATCGCGGAAGCACTCTTGCCACGCAATCCGTGCATGACCTTCTGCTACGTCTCCGGTGCTGGAACCTCCAGCACGGAGGATAGCAAATTGGATTGGGCCAACGTGAAGGGTGGAGTGGAGAATGCCTTGCTGGGCATGGGCTTCAAGGCGGCGTTCATGTTCCGGCCCGGCATGATCGTTCCCAAGCGTGGCATCCGATCCGGCACGGCGTGGATAAATGGACTGCTGATGGTGCTAGGCCCGGTGTTGGCAGCGCTGCGTCCGGTCTTCCCCAATAGCATCATAACTTCTGTGGCGATGGGGAAGGCGATGCTGCATGTGACGGCGAGTGGCTATGCGACGAAGATCTTGGAGAGTAAGGATATTTCGGCCGCGGGAGGTGAAGGGTGAGAGCCCTTTACAAGGCTAAAATGCGGACCCGACCAATGGATGTCCGACCTCACGCATTGAAGATCTTTGTGAATGCCGGAAAAGGATCGGCACGATATTCGTCAATTGGCGCCACAAACCAACCAAACCAACGAAAATGAACAAGATGATGCTCACCCTGGCCTTCACCGCAATGATCGGTGGAAGCGCAATGGCCCAAGACACGATGCAGAAGCAGGGCAATACAGGGGATCGCTCGGAACAGCTTACCGAGATGATGACCAAGCGCTTGAAACTCACCACTGAGCAGGTGCCCAAAGTGAAGGACATCAACGATCGCTTCGCAAAGGAAGTGATGGCGGTGGACCAAGAGCGCAAGGCGTCCAAGACGGCTGGTAGCACCACCGCGATGAAGGATGAAAAAGAAAAGGTGAAGGACCTCAATCAGAAGAAGGACGAAGAATTGAAGGGTGTGCTCACCCCCGAGCAGATGGGAGAGTGGAGGAAGATGGAGGCGCAGATCGAGGAGCGCATGAAGGAGAAGCAGCAAGCCAAGAAGACCCCGGCTACCACTACTACCCCTGCGACCCCTACGAAGTAGAGGTGATACATACTTGAAAACCAGAACGGCCCGGTGATCCCGGGCCGTTCCTGCTTTCAGTCCGCAATGATCCGTTGAGGCTTAGCAGGCCCTGCAGCCTATCGAGGTGAAAGGAACCAACAGGTTGAGATGTGTGTCGCCACATTGGATCCATGAAGGCAAAAGTCCTTGGTCCCCACTGTTCGGATCGGGGATCAAAGGACCGCTGAGTTGGCGCAGATAAGCCAACGCCGAACTGTTCACTCCTTCGAAGGAGGCGCGGGTTCTGGAAGGGTGAAGGCTATCGGTATCGTGAATCGAACATTTACCGTTTTTCCGTCCAAGCTTCCCGGATACCATGATGGCATCGCCGTTACGGCACGGATGGCCTCCGCATCCAGATCCCGGTCACCACTCCCTTCGCGTGCCGTAACGCTAACTACTGCCCCATCTTTTCGCACAACAAATTCCACAATGACCTTTCCCTGGATGTCCGCATCCAATTCCTTCTCCGGATAATGGACGTTCGCTTGCAAGTAGGCGTTCATGGCTTCCATTCCGCCTGGAAATCGGGGTTGGACCTGCACGTGACCTTCAGCATACACGGTGTCCTTGTTCGTTTGCGTTTTCGCATTCCCACTGATCCGGTCAAATACACCCTGCGCCGCATCAGAGGCACCACCCAAAGCATCCACACTGGATTGGCAATATGCCGGGCCGTGAAAGAGCAGTCCGAACAGTAAAGAGAAAATGATGATGGAAGATCGCATGCCCGAATGTAGCCTGCTGACCGTTGTCAGGAAGCGCCAACATTGCCCCGTTACATTTGGCGCGATCATTCCGAACCCATGAGCAACGTGTATTATCCCGATTACCTGCAGCTGGACAAGATCCTTGGTGCGCAGTCCCCTGAAAGCGATAAGGTCGGCGTGAAGGCGCACGATGAGATGCTCTTCATCATCATCCATCAGGCCTCTGAGCTCTGGTTCAAGCAGGTGCTGTATGAGGTGGGTAGCGTGATGGAGATCTTCAAGAACAAGGAGGTGGATGACAATGGGGGCGAACTGAACATCGCTGTGCACCGCCTGCAGCGCGTGAAGACGATCCTGGAACTGCTTGTGCACCAGTGGGAGATCATGGAGACAATGACCCCATTGGACTTTTTGGATTTCCGGGACCTTCTAAGGCCTGCGAGCGGATTCCAGAGCATGCAGTTCAAGATCCTGGAGGCCCGGCTTGGCCTGCGCATGGAGGCCCGCTTCGGCAAGATGTATTACACCAGCCAGCTTCGCCCGGACCACAAGTCGCAGATCGAGGCTCTGGAAAATGAGCCCACCCTGCTGGAGCTGGTGAACAAGTGGCTGGAGAGGATGCCCTTTTTGCAAGAGCGCTTCTGGCCGGGTGAAACGGATTTCTTCGATCGATTGGAAAAGCTTTATGTGGACAGCCTCGTAAAAGGGGAGGAGGGCAATGCGAAATTGTGGAGGCAGATCTTCGTGGAGGGTTCGTCTGAACGGCACTTTTCCCCAGCTGCTGCGCGCAGTGCGCTCTTCATCATGCTTTACCGCGACGAGCCGATCTTCCAACAGGCGTTCCGCTTTTTGGACTCTTTACTGGATATCGATACCGTGATGGCCTCCTGGCGTGCGCGGCACATCAGCATGGTGCATCGCATGATCGGCCTGCGCGTAGGCACCGGCGGCAGCACCGGCCAATCCTACTTGAAAGGCGCTATGGACAGCCACCACATCTTCAGCGAGATCGCTGACCTGAGCAGCTTCCTTTTCGAACGGCGCAAGTTGCCACCGTTGCCGGATGCACTGAAGAAAGCCGTGCAGTTCGCTTGATAAAGGTTAGATCTCGAAGCGCTGTCCTTGAGCAGGGATATCGATCTTCCGGAAACCATGTTCGGCATAAAGGCCCCGAAGGCCCTCCAACGCGTGGTCCGCGCCATGGACCAGGAAGACGTGCTTCACCAACGTCGGATCTTGGCAGCCGATCCAGCGTAGTAGTTCGTTGCGGTCGGCATGTGCGCTATAGCTATCCATGCGAAGTATGGCAGCGCGCACGGCCACATCCTCACCATACATACGCACGTGTTCCGGATGTTGCAGCAGTCGCTCACCAAACGTGCCCGGTGCACAGAAGCCCACGATCAACACGGCATTCTTGGCATCGGGTATGCCGTGGAGCAAATGATGGCGTATGCGTCCCGCGTCCATCATTCCACTGGCGGCGATAGTGATGCTCGGCCCTTCAAGCGTGTTCAGCTCCTTGCTGCGCCACGCCTCGCGGATGAATTCCACGCCGGGGAATGCGAAGAGGTCGGGGTCTGTCTCCAGCTCCTTCCGGATGTCCGTTGGCAACAGTTGTGAGTACTTGCGGTAGATGGCCGTCGCATTGATGGAAAGGGGACTATCCACGAAGATCGGCACGCGTGGCAGCAGCCCTTCGTTGAAGAATTTGTTGAGTGCGTAAAGGATCTCCTGGGTGCGGCCGACGCTAAAGGCCGGAATGATCAGACGTCCCTGTTGCTCCACGCAGACGCGTTGCACATGATCCAATAATTCCTTCACAGAACCATTCAGTGGCGGATGGTCGCGGTCACCGTACGTGCTTTCGCAGATGATGATATCCGCCTGTGGAAACGGTCTGGGGTCCGGTAGAAGGCGATCCACATAGCGTCCCACATCGCCACTGAATGTGATGCGGCGCACACCTTCCTTGCTCGCAACGGTAAGGTGTACGGATGCACTACCCAAGATATGCCCGGCATCGATGTAGGTGAGGGAGACGCCGGGGAGGATCTCTGTGGGCGTGTCATACTGCACGGTGCGAAAACGCGACATGGCCGTGTCGACGTCAGCAGCCGTGTAAAGTGGACCGATCTCCGTCATCGCCCGGCCTTGCTTCTTGGCACGCTTGGCGTCGTAGCGGTAGTCGTTCTCTTGAATGAAGGCACTATCCACGAGCAGGATCTCACTGAGGTCGCGTGTGGCAGGAGTGGCGAATATCGGACCTCGGAATCCCTCAGCCACCAAGCGCGGGATCAAGCCGCTGTGGTCGATGTGCGCATGTGACAACACCAGTACATCGATACTTTTTGGATCGAAGCCGAAACGCCTATTCAATGCATCACTTGCGGGGCCTTCACCTTGGAACATGCCACAATCCAGTAGCACACGCTTTCCATCAGGAAGTTCGAGGAGGTGCTTGCTGCCGGTGACCATGCCAGCTGCTCCGTGGAAAGTGATGGATATGCTCATGTTGGAGGCCGTTCACAAGGCTGCAACATAAGCTGAAAGCGTGCAACGTGGGCTGCCTAACGATCAAAGGCTTACGGCCAACAACACGATCAAGCATGCGGCGGCAACAAGGACGAGCACCAGGTCCAACGAAACAGAGTGAAGACCCCCCTTGATGAATGTGGTGAATTGGCGCATTAGTACAGTACTCCGAAAGCCGTGCCAGATGATGGACCGCATTATTACTCGTGCACGCACATCGACAGTGGGGAGATCCATACCCGGTTGTGCGAAAGGTTAAGCGTTATCAAGAGGGGCATATTCCCGCGATGCTTTGTTCTGACTTGGTGCGCAGTAATTGAGCGGCTGGGCGAACACGACGGCATGATCTCTGTGGACCCCGTGAAGTACCATTACGTCATTCTCATGCATCCAGGAAAGAGGTCATCACTTGACCCGCGTGTGGCGCCTGGAAAGGCTCCCGCAAATGCTCCGGATACCAGTGATAAACCTATGCCGGAGTACACTATGAACAAGAGTGAGTTGGTCTATCCCGGAGAGGGAGAACCGTTCAGTTCCAAAGCTCCGGCAGGAACACCACGTCGTCAATTACCCCATTCGGCCACCCCACAGACCGGAACGCCGCGCAACAAGATCCACTTGGCACCGATCGCGCTTACGACCTGGATGGAGGAACTTGAACATTGCATCGCGGCATGTGAACGATCAGCGGACCCAACCCTTTTGGGTGGGAACGCCTTGAAGCCTGGCCTGTGCGTTACCATGAGCCGGGCCTGTGCGGACATCTGTACGCTGCTTCACTGCTACTTGAAAAAGGCCGAGGTGGAAGAGGTGGCCCACTTGGCAATTGATCTGGCTCCGGTATGTGCGCGTGCCTGTGAGGCGTGCGCCTTGGTGTGTGGCCAACACCCCGATGTTGAACCTTGCACGAGTTCGGCAAAGGCATGCCGTTCCTGCGCAGCAGAGTGCCGCCAAGCAGCGCGCATCTGACCCCTTCACATGATCTAGATCAGGCTTTTATATATCGTCGATGTGGGAGATTACTTTCACACCGTGCGCGTGAAACACCCTTCCACCATCGGTGACATCGATGTCCTGCTGCTTCGCTTTGGCGAAGGGCTATATGGTTCTTTGCTGGACCTCGTAAAGATCCAATCGCCGGTGACACGATCGGCGTTGGTGGTTTTCGAGGATTCCCTACAGGACGATCTGACGCTGGCGGAGGTCATCGAGCACATGCGGCAACTTCGTGAGACCTTGGGAGATATGATCCCCTTGAAGGTCAGCGATGCCCTTGCAGAGATGATGTCGCAGTTGGTCAGCATGCCGGGCGGACAGGATGCCGCGATGTTCCGTTCAGGATTCTTCGAGCATCTTCGTGTCGTCCCTATCTGAGTCTCTGTTTTTCGGTCGCACGAGGTACACAACCGCTCCCAATGCCACGATACCAAGGCCCAGACCCGTATACAGCGGTTTGCTCCACAGCAGGTTGAGGCAGAAGGCGGCGGCCGCAGCGATGTAGAGCGCGGGAAGAAGCGGATAGCCCAAGGCGCGATAGGGCCGTTCCGCATCGGGTTCCCGATGGCGTAATACAAAGAGCCCTGTGATCGTCACGATGTAGAAGAGCAGCGACGCGAACATGGTGTACTCCAGCAGATCGCCATAGTGGCCGCTGAGACAGAGGAGCGACGCCCAGATGCACTGCACCCATAACGCGTATCCGGGAACGGCTGCCTTGTTCAACGTACCCGCGCGCTTGAAGAAGAGACCATCCTTGGCCATGGCGTAGTACAGCCTTCCGCCGGAAAGAATGATCCCGTTGTTGCAGCCGAAGGTGCTCACCATGATCAGCGCCGCCATGATCGCAGTGCCTGCTCCGCCGAAGATCACCCCTGCAGCAGCGGCACCCACCCGGTCCGCTGCAGCGTGCTGGATGCCGGTATTGGGAAGTAGCGCGAGGTAAGCGACGTTCGCCAAGAGATAGAGTACCGTGACCAAGCCCGTGCCGAGCAATAGGCTTAGTGGGATGTTGCGTTGCGGCCGGTCCACCTCGCCGGCGATGAAGGTGACGTTGTTCCAAGCGTCACTGCTGAAGAGGGAGCCCACCAAGGCTACGCCGAACGCGGAAAGCAACGCCACGCCAAAGAGCGGGGTGGACGTCTCCACGCCGTCCGCGGATAAAAGTCCCGAGGCCTGCCAACCCACGCTGAAGTTCCTGGCCAGCACCCCGCTTCCGGATGCGACCCAGAGGCCGAGTACGACCAGACCTAGGAGAGCGATGATCTTGGCCAGCGTGAAGGTGGTCTGCAGAAGCTTCCCGTTCCGCACGCCGCGGGTGTTGAACCAAGTGAGCAGCACGATGCTCGCGATCGCGAATATCTGCGCCGCGCTTATGGATAAGGGACCCAAGTGCAGCAGGATATTATCCCCGCTGAGCACGGGCAAGAAGACAGCGGTATACTTCGCAAAGGCAACAGCGACAGCTGCGATCAAGCCGGTCTGGATCACTGTGAATACCGTCCATCCGTACATGAAGGCGGTCAGTTTGCCGAAGGCGCGTTGGATGTAGACATACTGTCCGCCGGCCTTGGGCATCATCGCTGCCAGCTCACCATAGCTCAATGCAGCGAGGATCGTCATTACGCCGGACACCACCCAAGCGGTAAGCATCCACGCCGGCGATCCCAGCTGTCGCATCATGTCTGCACTGACGATGAAGATGCCGCTTCCGATCATCGAGCCTGAAACGAGCATCACGGCATCGAGCAAGGTGAGCGAGCGTTTGAATCCGGTCATGGGAGGTGGATGGGAGCGCCAATGTATGCGCTCGTGCCAAAGACGCATTCTTGGCGTCCAGACCGTATCACTTGACGTTGGATCCCTGTATCGAACGTGAATAAAAATGTATGCATGCCGAGTAGTTGTGTGTTGCATCCCACTACATTGTACCTGACCGATCCAACAGAAACCGCGCGTATGACGACACGTTACGCTGTTATCCTTCTTAGCCTGTTCGTCGCTGGCATAGCGCATGCTCAGTCTGGCAAGCTGCGCGGAAGAGTGACCGATGCAGCCACGGGCGAGAGCATCGTTGGCGCGGTGGTGAAGGTGAAGGAGCTGGTGGGAGGTGCGGTCACGGATATCGATGGCCGCTTTGAGTTGACCGTGGACCGATCGCCGCCATTTACCCTAGCAGTAGTGTACTTCGGATATGTGTCGCAGAACTTGACCATCACCAACGTGGACAAGGAAGTGCAGGTGAAGTTGGTCGCTGACGCGGTGATGCTGAAGGAAGCGCAGGTGGTGAGGCAGCGGATCAGCGACAAGCAGAAGCAAGCACCGCTCACCGTGGAGACGATGGACCTCATCGGGATCAAGGAAGTGCCGGGCGGAGATTTCTATGAAGGCCTCGGCAACCTGAAGGGCGTGGACATGACAGCGGCGAGCTTCGGTTTCAAGGTGATCAACACGCGCGGATTCAACAGCACCAGTCCGGTGCGTTCGTTGCAACTGATCGACGGTGTGGACAACCAAAGCCCGGGCCTTAACTTCTCACTCGGCAACTTCCTCGGGGCAAGCGATCTGGACGTGATGAAGGTGGACGTGATCGCCGGTGCCAGCACGGCGTACTACGGACCTGGCGCTTTCAACGGAGTGATCAACATGACGACCAAGAGCCCGTGGACCTTCCCCGGATTGAGTGTGAGCGTGAAGGGCGGCGAGCGCAACATGCTGGAGGCCGCGGTGCGCTGGGCGGAGGTGATCAAGGATAAGAACGGCTTTCCCCGCTGGGCCTATAAGTTGAATGCCTATGCCTTGCGCGCAGATGATTGGCCCGCGGAGAATTATGCGCCAACGTCGGACAGCCCGACCGATGCCAGCAATCCGGGAGGTTATGATGCCGTCAACATTTATGGCGATGAGAACGTGAGCGTGAACAACAACTTCAACGGGATACAAGGAAGACAGTATCAACCTGGACTGGGAGAATTCCTGCGGAATGGCTACGCCGAAAGTGAACTGGTGAACTATGGGACGCGGAACATGAAGCTCGGTGGCTCGCTGCACTATCGCATCAACGACAGCCTGGAAGTGATCGCGGCGAGCAACTTCAGCACGGGTAGTACCGTGTACCAAGGCGACAATCGCTATGATCTGAAGGACATCAAATTCTTCCAGCACCGTCTCGAATTGAGACATAACGATAAGTGGTTCGTGCGCACCTACCTCACCCATGAGGATGCCGGACAGACCTACGACATCTATACCACGGCGATCCGGTTGCAAGATGCCAGTGGTGCCACCGGTGGACTGAATGGCTGGAATACCGAATATGCCAACTACTGGGCGAGCACGATCACCCCGATCGTCAACAGCACTCCCGGCTATATAACCATCCCCCAAGCTGTGTCCATGGGATGGACGCAGGGCCAGTGGATCGCTTGGCAGAACCAGTACATCCAAGATAACCTCGGAACGTTCCAAGGCTATCACCAGCAGGTGACCGCCCACACGAACAGCTTGACCACAGCTTACTTGGATCCCTTCTATGTCCCGGGCACGGACCGGTTCAACGAGGAGTTCGACAAGATCACGCACACCACGTTCACGAATGGCGGTTCCATGTTCTATGATAAGAGCATGCTGGCCCATGTAGCCGGGCAGTACAAGTTCAAGCCGACCTTCGGGTTGGTGACCGTGGGCGGCGACTTCCGCGAGTATCTGCCCAACACGGCGGGAACCATCTTCAGTGATACAGGGAATGTGGTGATCCGCAACAGCGAGTTCGGTATCGTGGCCGGCTTGGAGAAGAAATTGGTACAGGACCGTCTCACCGCAACGTTGACCGCACGCATGGACAAGAACGAGAACTTCAAGGCGCTCTTCTCACCGGCGCTCTCACTTGTCTACGCCAAAACGCCCGCGAATGTGTGGCGCGTCGGTTTCAGCAGCGCCATCCGCAACCCGACACTGGCGGACCAATACCTCTACTACAACGTTGGCCGCGCGCTGTTGCTGGGCAATGTGAGCGGCCAGTTCGAGGCAGGCCGGGATTCGATGTTCACCATCGACAGCTTCAACACCTATCGGGACAATGACCTGCAACGAAGCCTACTGGATTATTTCCATGTGGACAGGGTGCGGCCTGAGCAGGTGAAGACAGTGGAGATCGGCTACCGCGGCACACATTGGCAGAATGTCTATTTCGACATTGGTGCCTACAACAGCTGGTATACGGATTTCATCGGCTACATCATCGGCCTGCATGCCGATTTTCCACAGGTGGGCAACACGCCACCCGTGAACCTGCTGGCCTATCGCGTGGCCGCGAATGCTTCATCACAGGTCACCACGCAGGGCCTGAATGCGGGGGTCACCTGGTATCGCCCCAAGTTGACCTATACCATCAATTACAGTTACAACCGACTTACCAGCGGTGCCGATGATCCCATCATCCCGGCCTTCAACACACCACTGAACAAGTTCAACGCTGGCTTCAGCGCGCGGGAGCGCAAGATCCCCTTCACGGACCTGAATCGATTCGGATACGGCGTGAATTGGAAGTATGTGGAAGGCTACTCCTTCGAGGGCTCGCCTCAGTTCAGCGGGCCCATTCCGAGCTACGACATGGTGGACGCGCAGATCAACGTGTCCTTCCCGAAGGATCATCTCACGCTGAAGATCGGTGGAAGCAACCTCTTCGGGCTGGTGCCTTTCTTCGACAAGACGATACCTTCCAACGACCGTTTGAACAGTGCTTTGAACAATGACGTATACCTCGTTTACGGCGGACCACGCATCGGGCGGTTGGCCTATGTGCAGATCACTTACGAATTGGACAAGCGCTGAACGCGTACCTTTCCTACACCCTAACACAACCAACAACCCATGAAACGACCACTACACCGCATACTGCCCCTTATGGCCATGGCGATGGCCGTGGGCGCCAATGCCCAACAACGCTACCTGACCGAGGTCTTTACCTCTTCTCAAGTAACGCTGGCGAGCAACGTGATCTACGGTACCAATATCGATTTCCTCACTTCGAATTTCTCGAATCCCGCGACCTATGGGCCGGATGTAGTAGCCCTGCAAACGGACGTCTCCACGAGTCAACCGATCCCCGCTGCATACTTTGATCCCAACGACGCGAGCACGGCGGTAAAGGTGACCAACTTGAAGATGGATGTCTACCAGCCTGACCAAGGTATGGATAGCGAAACGGCCAGGCCGGTCTTTATCTTCATTCACACCGGCAACTTGCTGCCGCCACCCATCAATGGAAGCCCCACGGGTACCAAAGGGGATAGCAGCGCGGTGGAGGTCTGCAAACGCATGGCCCGTCGTGGCTATGTGGCGGTGGACATGGACTATCGCCTCGGCTGGAATCCGCTGGGATCCACCGTTGAGATCCGTCGCGGCACCTTGCTGAACGCCGTGTACCGAGCGATCCATGACCTGAAGCAGTGCATCCGCACTTTGAAGTCGGATGCGGCCGGCACTAATACCTATGCGATCGACCCGAACAAGATCATCGTGTACGGTGAGGGCACCGGGGGCTATGTCGCGTTGGCTGCGGCCACGCTGGATGATCCCGCAGAACTGTTCATCCCGAAGTTCCTTCCGGATCCCTTCGACCCGACCACCAGCTATGTCGATACCACGACGGTAGGCAACATCCAAGGCTTCAACGGATCACTTTGCCTGTACCGGCCCAATGGCTACAACGGAGACTTCAATTTCTGCGTGAATGCGGGTGGTGCGTTGGCGGACACCAGCTGGCTCGCCGCAGGAGACGTGCCGATGGTGGCGTTCCATTGTGTCTTCGACCCTTTTGCGCCCTTCACCGATGGTATTGTCATTGTCCCCACAACGGGCGAGCAGGTGCTGGAACTGCAAGGCAGCAACCTCTTCATGCAACTGGCGAACACCTATGGCAACAACGCCTCCTTCACGACCCTGCCGGATGGTGACGTGTATACCGATCGCGCCCGTTCGCTCTATGGCACCGACCAGGTACATGGTTCAAATACCGTCCATATCAACACGGGTACCGAAGGATTATACCCGTTGGTGACACCCAACTGGCCCGGGACCATTCCCGGAACACTGGAAGAAGCGGGACCATGGCAATGGTGGGACCCGAACAGCGCGATCGCCCAGACCGTAGTGGCCCCCGGCCCTCCACCGATCACCGCGACCCAGGCCAGTCAAGCGAGCAATCCGAATTTCAGTGCGGAAAAAGGACGGGCATATATCGATACGATCATGGGATACATGAATCCGCGCATCGTGTGCGCCTTGCAATTGGGCCCCTGCTCGTTGGTGGGGATCGATGAGCACGACCCGATCGCCGTTGGCGTTGGGATGTACCCGAATCCTGCGCATGACGTGGTGAACATCAGCAGCGAGAAGGAGACCATCCGGATGGTGGAGGTGTATGACATCAACGGGCGGCGCGTGCGTGCGGAGAACGTGGACAATACCACGTACATCCTGCATCGCAATGGGATCAAGGGGGGTGCCTACTTCATTACACTCACCTTCGACCAAGGCACCGTAACACGGAAATTGATGCTGGATTAGGTTCGGTCGAACACACTCAAGGAAGGGCCGCAATGTTGCGGCCCTTCCTTGTTTGACCCGTCCATGGCACTGGGTTAGTTTTGTGGCCATGTTATCCAAGACCTACTTTCTAAGCCGCGCATTTGCGGTGCTATTGGTCTTGTTCGTAACCGTGCAGGCCCGTGCCCAGCGTTTTACCGTTAAACTCAGCGGTGTGGTCACCGAGTTGATGTCAGGAGACCCACTCAAGGATGCGCTGGTGCGCGTGGTAAAGGCCGGGCAGGACGATGGCCAAGCCACGACGAAGAAGGATGGTACGTACAAGTTCGAACTGGAGCGCGGTTGGAAGTATGTGGTATGGTTCAGTAAGGAAGGGATGATCACCAAACATGTGGTCATCGACACGCGCAAGATCCCTGCTTATCCGGACGTGCCGTTCTACGACATGGACCTTCAGGTCACCTTATTCCCGTGGATCGCTGATTTCGATTTCAGTGCATTCGATCAACCCTTGGGCGAGGCAGGCTACAAAGCGAGCGTGCGGAACATGAGCTGGGACATGCCCTATACAGAGCAGCAGCGGCCCGTTTTCTCGAAGATCATGGACGAGTATGTGAAGACCACCAAGGGCTATTATACCCGCAAAGGTGGCCGTCAACGGGAAGCCTCCGAGCAGTGACCTGCGCTGTCAACGGCGTTCAGGAGCTTCACCGCTTGCATTGCCTCATTCACATCGTGTACCCGAAGGATGTCCGCATGGGCGATCAGGGCTATCACGTTAAGTACCGTGGTGCCGTTGAGGGCCTCGGCGGGAGTGGTCCCTAATACCTCGTTGATCATCCGCTTGCGCGAAAGTCCCGCCAGTACAGGGAACCCGAGGGTCTTCAGTGCGGGAAGGCCCTTCAATAGTGTGAAGTTGTGTGTCTTGTCCTTTCCGAATCCGAAACCGGGATCGATGATAACATCGGCGATGCCCGCCTGACGTGCTGCCCGTGCCTGAACGCTCAGAAAGTGCAGCACTTCGGCAAGCACATCCGTGTACTTCGGTTCCTTCTGCATCGTCCTGGGCGTGCCCTGCATGTGCATGATCACATAGGGAACCTGTAAGGCTGCGACAGTATCCAGCATAGCCTCATCCAGCAGGCCCGCTCCGATATCGTTCACTATGGAGGCACCGGCCGCGATCGCTTCCGCAGCGATGCTCGAACGCCACGTGTCGATACTGATGCACGCCCCTGGAAAGCGCTGATGGATGGCAGTGATGAACGGAACAATGCGCGCGCGTTCCTCGTCAAGCGGCACCTCGTGCGCACCGGGCCGTGTGCTGGCGCCACCGATATCGATGATCGACGCACCCTCCGCGAGCATCTGTTCAGCCGTCCGCAATGCCGCATCCACCGTGGCCTTCCGACTGTCCGCATGGAAGGAGTCCGGCGTGATGTTCAGTATGCCCATCACCAACGGAGGCCGCACTGTGGTCAGCCGGTCGCGCAGGCACCACGTAATATCTTCGCCGCGGTTCTTCACGCACCGAAGATCGAGTTCCCGCGCCAACCATGGACAAGACCCTCAAGCAATACGATGCGGCCGTGGCCGAATGCATGTCCCTGTTCAGCCGGAAGGCACAGGATTATGGCACCGCGTGGCGGATCCTGCGCGTGTCCTCGCTCACGGACCAGATCTTCATCAAGGCCCAACGCATACGCACGTTGCAGCAGGTGGGGGAGAGCAAGGTGGGCGAGGGAATCCGGCCGGAATTGGTAGGCATCGTGAACTACGCGGCGATGGCCTTGGTGCAGCTGGAGATCGGCGTGTCCGAGACCCCGGACCTGAAAACGAAGGACGCCATCCATGCGGTGCAGGGCCGTATCGATCATGCGCGGGACCTGATGCAACGCAAGAATCACGACTACGGCGAGGCGTGGCGAAGCATGCGCATGAGTTCGCTGGTGGACCTCATATTGATGAAGCTTTTACGCATCAAGCAGATCGAGGACAACGCCGGTGCCACCTTGGTCAGCGAAGGCATCGATGCGAATTTCCTGGACATCGTGAACTACGCGGTGTTCGCGCTGATCCGCATGGAGGAAGGCGAATAGCATTGAGTTCTCTTGCGCTGCGTTTCCCATTTCGTTAAGAGCTTCCAATTGTAGGAAAGGCCTTTCCGAGGGAAGGCTACATTAGCCGCTGTCACAAGGCGGCGCCACCGCGGTCTGCGATACCTTACAGCCATGCGCATCTTCCTCCTGATCTGCCGCATCCTCGTGGGTGCCACCTTCATCATCAGCGGCCTCATCAAGGCGAACGACCCGGTCGGCTTCAGCATCAAGCTTCAAGAATACTTCGAGGCCAGCGCGCTCGGGCTGCCTTGGCTGATGCCGTTCTCGTTGATGCTAGCGATGTTAGCCTGCTTGGCGGAAGTGGTGCTCGGTTTCGCGGTGCTAGTGGGTGGGCGCATGAAGCTGGCCACCTGGTCACTGTTGATCTTCACTATCTTTTTCGGCTGGCTCACCGCCTACACCGCGACCTGCGATCCACAGGCGAAGTACGCTGCCATCGTCGACGGACAGACGGTGATGAAGGACGTGACCTGCGTGACCGATTGCGGTTGCTTTGGCGATGCAGTGAAGGGTTCCCTGGGCCGCCCGATGACGCCGTGGGAGAGCTTCTCGAAGGATGCGATCCTCTTCGTCTTCGTGCTGCCGCTGTTCATTTTCCGCAAGCGGATCGGCTTCAACACCTGGGGCGATGACCTTGCGATATTGCCTATCTCCATGGTGGTGCTCGCCTTCTATTGTTGGGTCTTCGCGTGGTGGTTCCCCTTGTTATTGGCCATCGGCGTGCTGATCGGGTATTTGCTGATCAAGCGATTCATGGAGGGACCGCGCGCGGAATGGACCACCGCCATCTGGGTGGCGGCCGTTGCTCTCTTCTTCATGTGGAATTGCTATGAACACTTGCCCATGCGCGATTATCGCCCGTATGCCATCGGCCTGAACATCGCCGAGGAAAAGGCGAAAGAGATCCCCCCCGTGCAGGACGTCTACCTCAGTTACAAGAACTCGAAGACCGGTGAGGTGAAGGAGTTCGACAGCAAGGGCACATATCCGTGGGATGATAGTACCTGGGTCTATGTGGACCGCCGGGTGGAGGTGCACAACGCAGGTTACGATTCCCCTGTGAGGGATTTCGTACTTACTGATGGCGATGGGAACGACATCACGGCGGACCTCCTCAATGAGACGGAGCCTGTGCTTTTCGTCGTGGCGAACAACATCGGCCAGACGCGCACCGGAAGCCAGTCCAGCATCAATAAACTGGTTTCCGCGGCGCAGAAGAAGGGTTGGTATGTATACGGCCTCACCAGCAGCGGTTATAACGACGTGGAGGATTTTCGCCATGCACATGACAACATGTACGATTATCTCACCTGTGACGACGTGACATTGAAGACCATGATCCGCAGCAACCCGGGGATCGTTCTGATGCAGCGCGGCACGGTGCGTGGCAAATGGAGCAGTGCCGATGTCCCTTCGCTCGGCCACGCCGAACACGCTTTGAAGTGAACGGAAGGTAGCGCACTCCCCGGAAAACTCCGTTGACAACCCGTCTTCGGCGATCTACGGGGCGCGAGCTGCGGAAGCCATCTTTGTGATCATCACGAACGCTAACACAAAGGCATGAGGACGATCGTTGCAGGCAATTGGAAAATGCACAAGGACGCTGGAGAGGCGCGCAACTTGGTGGACGCTATAAAAGGATGGGTTAAGGACAACGACCCGGATGTTGGCGTGATCATCGCACCTCCATACCCGTTCCTCGCATCCACGGTCGAACAGGTCGCGGATACACTGGATGAACGGCGGATGCCTCGGATCCTCGTCGCCGCACAGAATTGCCATGAGGAGGAGAAGGGAGCTTTCACCGGTGAAGTGAGCGTGCACATGCTGAAGTCCATTGGCGTAACGGCTTGCATCGTCGGGCACAGCGAGCGTCGACAGTACTTCGGCGAGACGGACGCCGTGGTCGGAAAGAAGATCAGGCTACTGCTGAACCACGGTCTGCTGCCGATCTACTGCTGCGGCGAACAACGCAATGAGCGTGAGGAAGGACGCTTCCGCGATGTGGTGGCCAGCCAGCTGCACGAGGCGCTCGGTACCATGGACCCGGTGGATATCGAACACATCGTGGTGGCATATGAGCCGGTCTGGGCCATCGGCACCGGACTCACCGCATCGCCGGAGCAGGCGCAGGAGATGCATGCCTTCATCCGCCAGGAGTTGCGCACCCTCGCAGGAGATGCGGCCTTAGGCATTCCAATTCTCTACGGCGGATCCTGCAAGCCCGACAACGCGGCGGGCCTCTTCGCTTCGCAGGACATCAACGGCGGCTTGATCGGCGGCGCCGCGCTGGTGGCTGAGCAATTCACAGAGCTGCTGCGAATCGCCAACGAAGGCATAAAAAAATGAAGCGATATACCGAGGTCGACTTCCGCTTGACGCCGGTAGAACCCTGGCGGGACATCCTGTTGGCGGAGCTTACCGACCTGGGCTATGAAGGATTTGAGGAGACCCGTGAAGGGCTGAAGGCTTACGTGCCCACGGCGGCTTACAATGTGGTCGCGCTGGGCCGGTTGCTGGTGATGAGCGAGCCGCATGTGCAGGTCGATCTTTCCGAACGCGAGGTGCCGGACACCAATTGGAACGCCGAATGGGAGAGCAGCTTCCAACCGGTGGAAGTGGAAGGGCGGGTGCGGATACGCGCCGAATTCCATCCAGCTGACCCGAGCTTCGAACAGGAGCTCATCATCACCCCGCGGATGGCCTTCGGGACAGGGCACCACGCCACCACGCGCATGATGATCAAGGCCATGCAGGAACTCGATCTTCGCGAAAAAGATGTGTGCGACCTAGGCTGCGGCACCGCGGTGCTGGGCATGTTGGCAGAGCGTATGGGTGCACGCCATGTGCTGGCCATGGACAACGATGATCTGGCGGTGGACAATGCGCGGAAGAATCTGGAGCGCAACGGATGCAAACATATCACTGTGGTCACGGGAGATGCAGGGGCGATGACCGCGATGGCGTACCATGCCATCTTGGCCAATATCGAACGGAACACGCTGATGCGCGCAATGCCAGCTATCCGTGAAGCCTTGTTGCCGGGCGGGAGGGTGCTCCTCAGTGGTTTCGTAACGAAGGACACCGGGAAGATGAAGGAGGCAGCGACGGCGGAAGGTTTGCAGCCGACCCTGGAGATGAAGGATGGTGAATGGGCCCTGCTCTCCTGTGAAAAACCTATGAAACCACTACCGAAGTGATGAAGGCTGGATCAAGGGAATACATGAATGGAACGGTGCGTTCGGCGGTGATGCTTGTTCTCGTGTGCGCATCCTTTACAAGTGCCTTCGCGCAGACCAAGCCTTTTACCGACGATCAGGCGACCTATCTGGAGGAGATGACCGCCTTCCTTACCGATGCGGACAAGAAGGAAGCGAAGCCGTTCATTGAGACGGACCTAACACCGGCTTGGAATGGCGGCTACTTTACGGCGGCACAACGTTCGCGCATCGTGGCACTGTCCAATGTGATGTTAAAGAAGCGGTTTGTCGCCTTTCCGGACTTCAAGGAATACCTGTCCGTGCTGGTCGCCTTCTCCAAGCAAGGGCGGAGCGCAGCGGAGTTCGATGCTTGGATGAAGAGCTTGGAACAGGCAGGCAAAGCCCCGCGAAAGCAGGACCTCGCGGATCTGCTCGACATGAGCTCCGGACTTTTCGAGGACGGCACCATCTACTCCAGCCCGAGCACCGTTTGGAAAAGCAGCAGCCCCAAATTCACTTGGGCCTATGATAGCGTACCGAAAGTGGTTTTCGGCACCTTGGACCTGCGCTGTCTCTCCAAAGGCGACAGTTCGGTGGTGAGGGGCACGAGCGGAACCTACTTTCCGGTATCGCAGACCTGGGAGGGTAAAGGCGGAACTCTCACATGGGAGCGCACAGGCCTGAAGCCCACGTCCACGTTCGCAAAGTGGGACCACAGGTATTCCTTGAAGCTGAAGACCGCAGTGGTGGAAGTGGATAGCGTGCTGTTCACTGATCCTTATTTCCAACATGTGCTGCTTGGCACGGTGGTGGACAAGCTCCGCGCGAACGTCTCTGAGAAGAATGCCAGCTATCCGCAATTCCAGGGCTACGATCTGCGCAGCAACATCCGTGACATCATGCCGGAAGTGGATTTCGAAGGAGGATTCACCATGCAGGGCGCCAAGCTGCAGGGATTCGGGACGAAGGAAGATCCCGCCTCGCTCATCTTCTATCGGGACAAGCAACCCTTCATCATCACGAAAGGTCTGCTCTACACCATCGAGCCGGACAAGGTCTCCAGCGAGGATGTGCGCGTGGTGGTCCGGCTGGACAAGGACTCCATCTATCACCCCAGCGTCAGTCTGCGTTTCCTGAAGGATAAGAAGCAGCTCACCTTGATCAAGGGCGATGAAGGCCTTTCGCGCGGCCCGTTCTACGATACCTACCATGACCTCGACATGTATTTTGAGGAATTGCGCTGGAAGCAGGGTGATCCCGTTGTGCAGATCGGCAATCTGCAGGGAAGCACCCAGACGCGCACTTCCTTCGAAAGCTTCAACTATTTCGAGCAGGCCCGGTACATGGCCATGTTGGGGATCGATGCCGTGCATCCCTTGGCACGCTTGCGCGATTACAGCAAGCAGGTCGGCAACGACTTCTATGCGGAGGACTTTGCCAAATTCACCAAGCTCCAGATGTCACAAGTGACGAACATGCTGATCGATATGGCCAACAAAGGCTTTGTCGACTATGATGTGGACGAGGGCCGGGTACATGTGACGCCACGCTTGATGCAGCACATCCTCTCCAGTGCGGGTCGCGTCGATTACGACGTGCTGCAATTCAATAGCAACAGTCCGGATGGTGTCAACGGAACGATCAACCTGCTCAACAACGACCTCGCGTTGAAAGGCGTATCACGCATCATCCTGAGCGATTCGCAGGACGTGAAGATCTTTCCCGCGGAGCAGATGGTCACCGTGAAGAAGGACAGGGACTTCATTTTCAGTGGAGTGATCAAGGCGGGTAAACTCACCTACTTCGGCAAGGAGTATTATTTCCATTACGAGCCCTTCACCATCGACCTGCTGAATGTGGACAGTGTGGCGTTCTTGGCGGACAGTTTCAAGCCCGATGAGAACGGGCAGCATCGCCTAGTGCATGTGAAGAACGTGCTGGAAAATGTCACCGGCTCGTTGGAGATCGACGCGCCGGGCAACAAGAGCGGCCTTCAGCAAAAGAAATACCCGGAGTATCCGAAGTTCAACAGCACGAAGGACAGCTATGTCTACTATGACCGCGGGACGATCCAAAAAGGGGCATACAAACGAGACCAGTTCTACTACAAGAGCGATCCCTTCACCATTGATAGCTTGGACAACTTCACCAACGAGGGCCTTCACTTCGACGGCACTTTGATGAGCGGAGGGATCTTCCCGGATATCCGCGAGGCCCTTGGTCTGGAACCGGACTACGCTTTGGGCTTCGTCCACGAAACGGGCACGGGCGGACTTCCGCTCTATGGCAAGAAATCCACCTTCAACAATACGGTCACCTTGGATAACGAAGGACTGCATGGTGAGGGCCAGTTGAGTTATCTCACCACCACCTCATCGAGCAAGGACCTGGTC
>JBEPUG010000016.1:0-31355 GCA_041691695.1 Flavobacteriales bacterium | reverse complement strand
ACCCGAAGGTGTGCGTTACCAA
Organism: Flavobacteriales bacterium; assembly: GCA_041691695.1. Classification (GTDB taxonomy): domain Bacteria; phylum Bacteroidota; class Bacteroidia; order Flavobacteriales_F; family PHOS-HE28; genus PHOS-HE28. The sequence goes on along the minus strand of JBEPUG010000016.1, from coordinate 31,333 downwards.
TTGAAATACAATGATGGCCGCTCGGAGGAGCTGGTGGTGGAAAGGGCGCTACTCTCTGTAGGCCGCGTGCCGAACATCGAAGGGCTTTCCTTGGATCTCGCAGGAGTGGACCTTGATCCCAAGGGCAACCCGGTGCTCAACGATACGATCAGTTCACAGCCGCACATCCACGTGGTCGGCGATGCGATGGGAACGAACATGCTCGTGAATATTGGCGAGATGGAAGGGCGCCATGCTGTGGAACGGATCAATGGCCTGCATGCGGAAGGACTGAGCCATGCGAGCGTGAGCACGATCATGTTCCTCGATCCGGAAGTGGCGGGCGTGGGGTTGAACGAGCAGGAATGCCGTAAGCAGAACATCCCGCATCGAACTGCTCGCATCGACTATTCCTGCATCGCGCGCGCGATCGCCATGCGCCGTACCAAGGGCTTCTTCAAGCTTGTGGTCTCCGATGATCAGGAGATGAAGATCCTCGGCATGCGCGCCGTTGGCGAGCATGCCAGCAGCGCTATCCAGGCCGTCGCGCTAATGATGGACAATGGCATCAGCATCCGCGCGCTCGCCGACCTTATGCATCCGCACCCGAGCATCATTGAAGGCGTGCAGGAATGCGCACGCATGCTCCTCGGCACAAGCATCTTCAAGCCAGAGGTCTTCGGTGACCGCATGCGTTGCAGTGCGTGGAGGCCCGTCGCTGACATCAAGGCGGCGTGATCCGAAAATGGGTCCGCATCCGTTACAGATCGAAGCCGGATGTCGATCGCCTCTTATTCTTATGGCCATCAAATGATCAGATAGGCCAACGCGCCGCAGGCGTGTTTCAATCCTGTGATCCTGTCCGAAACCTTGTCAAGTGCGGAGCTATTGTCGGTCTATCAGGGTCGCCATCCGATGCTCTAAGGTTTCCTATCCGACGTCCCTCAGCGGTCTCCGCTACAAGTGCGGCGGTCCCGGGTCAGTAAAGGCCGGGTTCGTCAGGAACTCCTCGTCCGTAAGTGAATTCAGGAATGCGATGACCTGCTGGCGCTTTTGCGGTGTCATTCCCAAGTGCATGTCAGGCGAGGTGAATTTCATGAATGGATCCACCGTGGGTGAAGCATAACCGCCATCCTCATAGTGGTCCAGCACCTGGTCGATGGTGGCAAAGCGGCCATCGTGCATGTAGGGTGCGGTCACCATGATGTTGCGCAGGGTGGGCGTCTTGAACTTGCCGAGGTCATCCGGGTCATGGGTCACTCCGAAACGGCCGAGATCCGGGAAGATCGTGTCGATGGCGTTGTTGTGGAATTGCTCGTCAGTGAATAGTCCGGCGGCAGGTGCGTGGCAGTGGAAGCAATCCGCGCCGCCCTGTCCGATAACGGGATTACTTCCCGCCACAGGGATCGTCTGTCCTGGTGCTCCGCCTTCTTCCTGAAAGAGCGCGTAACCTACTTGCGCATCCGGTGAAATGACGCCTTCACCGCGTTGGAATTTGTCGAACGGGCTGTTGCCGCTGACCAATGTCCGTACGAACTGCGCGATAGCCTTGGCTACAAGCAAAGAATCAACATGGTCCGTGCCGAAGGCCCGCTGGAAAAGCGTCGGATAGGCCGGATCAGCCTGCAGTTTGCTCATCGCGTCGGGCCAGGTCTCGTGCATCTCGATGGTGTTCTTCACCGGTTGCAGGATCTGGTCCTCCAGCGTAGGTGCGCGCCCATCCCAGAAGAAGAAATGGTTGTAGCCCTCGTTGATCAAGGGCATCGTGCTGCGCGGACCGGCGATGCTGTCGATCCCCTTGGGAACCGGTTTGCCGTCCGTGAATGCTATCGATGGCGAATGGCAGCTGCCACAGCTCATACCATTGTTTCCGGAAAGGCGCTTGTCATAGAAGAGAAAACGCCCCAAGGACACGCCTTCGACGGTGAGCTTGTTGTCCGGTGGAATGTCCATCGGGGGCAGGTTCGACGGGATCACCAGGTCGTATGGTGTGCCAACGCTTGAAGGAGGATCGGGTTGTGGGTTGTCGCGCCGACAGGCGGCCAAAGCGACGATGCCGACCAATGCCATAAGGATGATGAGCGGCTGCTTCTTCATTCCACGCGGTCCAAAGGTCGGAGATCCGTGAGCGTGCGGAGGAAAGCGATCAGGTCCTGCTTCTCCTGCACGCTGAGATGCAGTGGTTGCATCAGCGGATCCTTGTTCGGGTCCGCAAGTCCTCCGCTGTCGAAATGGTCAACCACTTGTTCCAAGGTTTGCATGCTTCCGTCGTGCATGTACGGAGCCGTGAGCGCGATGTTGCGCAGGGTGGGCACGGCGAACTTGCCGCGGTCGGTCGGCTTCAGGGTGATGCGTTGTCTTCCGGGATCGGCGGCATGATCCAGCGAAGTTCCGATGTTGCGAAAGCTATGATCGCTGAGATCGAAACCTCCGTGGCAGCTTGAACATTTTCCGCGATCACCATTAAAGATGGCCCATCCGCGCTTCTCTTGCGGATCGAGTGCTGTGCTGTCTTCTTGATAGCGGAACTTGTCAAAGCGTGAACTGCCGCTGATCAACGTGCGTTCATAACTGGCCAAGGAGCGCGAGATCACAAAGGCATCCATCGCTCTTCCGAAGGCCTTCATGCTCTGTGTTTGGTAGTTCTCATCCTCGCCCAGCAAGGTGATCAAGGAGGCCATCGTCACATCCATTTCCGCGGTATCGAGCAAGGGGATCAGCACCTGTTGCTCCAAGGTGGGCGTGCCTCCATCCCGCATCAACAACGGGTGATAGACCACATTCGCCAGCGACGGAGCATTGCGCGTGACCATCCTTCCATTCACGCCAACGCTCAACGCCACAGTATCGCTGAAGGCGCGGTCCGGGTGATGGCACGAAGCGCACGAGATGCCGCGATCGAGCGAAAGCCGCGGATCGAAGAACAAGGACTTGCCCAGCTTCACCGATGCGATGGTGAGCGGGTTGTCCGCAGGAATGACCGGTACAGGAGCACCCGGTGGAAGATCAAGCAGGAATGGGACGTTCGCCTCCTTCGTTCCGCTTCCGGATTCCTTCACGCAGCCCGCGATCAAAACGAAGAAAAGTGAGGCGATCAGGAAGCGGGACTTCCCGGCCATCATCTATTCCACACTGAATGCATCGCTCTCCAAGGTGGCCACCTTCAAGCCCACATTGATGTGGTCCACTTCGCCGTGCCAGAAGGCGGATTGCGAAAGATTCAGCGTATCCGTACCGTTGGTGAAGAACTTGGCGATGTCCACATCCAGCGTCAAGCGCATGGTGTCGTCCGGATCGATGTGCAGATCGATCGGGATGGACCGGGTGCGATAGCAGGTATCGAGGCCGGTGTGGATGGAGAAGTTGTCCACTGGCTCGCCCGTGGCATTAGGGTCGTTATCGAAGTGGCCTTCAAAGAGTGTGAATCGGTACATCGTGGCCCAGCTCCAATACATCCCGCTGTTGTTGCCCGTAGGGTCATTCGGCGGGATGGTACTGATGTCGCGATGGTTCAATGCAGACGGAAGCCCAAGCCCGAAGCGCAATTCCTGTTGATCACCCGCGGGGGCGGTGAGCACGCGTGTCAATGGACCATTCGTCACATCGAAAAGATCCGCATCGAACAGCTGGTGTGCCGTTCCGCCGGAAACGAGCGTAAAGTCCGCCAGAAAGAATTTCACCAACGTGGGCCGAACACGCTGGGCCGATGGCGTAAGGTGGATCTGGGTCTTGTCGAATGGCAGACCGTTCCATACGGGTCTCACGGTCAACTTCAGTACAGGTCCGATTACTGTAGGTGTTGGCGGATCTTTTCGGCAGCCGGACAATACGAGGAGGGCGACGCAAAGACCGCCAAGAAAGGAGGAAGTTCGTTTCATCGTGTTCCTGTTCCGTTCGGCTGGAATATCCGGCGGGAGTACGAAATTAAGGTTGCCATAAAGGAACCACGGATACACACAGATGCACACGGATCAAAGCATCAGCCATCTGCACTTACAACCTTACCCCCGCTCATCCACGTGGCATGAGTCATTCGTTGTACATCCGAGTTGATCGGTGGTCAAAGAATAACAGCTCTACCGCGCCGAAGGCGAGGTGGACCTGATGGATCAACCGGATCATGCGCAGCTACCTTCGGCCAACTTCATCATCATGTTCAAAGTGCTTCACAGTTCCGCAGGCGCGGGCAAGACCCACGCGCTGGTAAAGCACTACCTGCTGCTCGCCTTACGCGGTGCGGATCCTGCGGCCTACTCGCGCATCCTCGCGCTCACATTCACGAACAAGGCCGCCGCCGAGATGCGGGAACGTATCCTGAAATACCTCGAAGCACTCGCGTCAGGCAAGGAATTGAAAGGCTCCGAGGCCGATGTGCGGGACAGTATCGCCGCTGATGCGGACATCCCTCCGGAGGAAGTGCAACGCCGCGCACAGAAAGTATTGGGTCACATGCTGCACCACTGGCCACAGGTGGCGGTGAGCACGATCGATGCGTTCACGCGCCGCGTGGTGATGCCCTTCGCGCGGGATCTCCGCTTGGATCATGACCTGCGCATGACCACCGAGGAGGAATACTACCGCGCCAAGGCGGTGGATCTGCTGCTCGAGGAGGCTGGCACCGACGCCGCACTCACGGAATTGCTGGTGGCCACCTGCGAACAATTGCTGGAAGAGGAGCGAGCATGGCGACCCGACAGGCCGCTGTTGGAACTCTCGAAACAGTTGAACAAAGAGGATGCACTGGAGCATCTGGCGCTGCTGCGCGACATGCAGCACGCACAGTTCATCACGATGCACACCCAGTTACGCCAGCGCACCGAGGCTTTCCGGCAACGCATGCGCGACCTCGGGCGTGTCGCGCTTCAAGCCATTGCGAACGTCGGGTTGAGGGTGGAAGATCTCGCCAGTGGAAAGGCAGGATTCTACTCCTACTTGCGAAAGCTGTCAAACTTCGACGTCTGGCAGGACGAGAGCAAGAACGCGCTGAAGGCGGTAGAGAACGACAAGTGGCATTCATCCAAGGCCGATGCCTCCGAGATCGCGGCGCTGCAGGGTCTGGCACCGCTGCTGCGGAATACCATCAACGAAGTGGAAGGCCTGCGGGACAACGCCATGAAGGATCACGTCATCGCCGTCGCGGTTCTGCGCGAGTTGATGGCCACCGGTGCACTGAGTTCCATCGGCAGCAAATTGGAGGAGCTGAAGCGCGAAGAGGGCGTGGCGTTCTTCAGCGACCTCACGCGGAAGGTGGTGGCCATCGTTCAGGACGAACCCGCGTCCTTTCTCTACGAGCGGCTCGGCGAGAAATACCAGCACTTCCTCATCGATGAGTTCCAAGACACCTCGCTGATGCAATGGCATGCGTTGCTGCCTTTGGTCGAGAATGCCTTGGCCAGCGGCGGATCCGCACTCTTGGTGGGCGATGCGAAGCAGGCGATCTACCGCTGGCGCAATGGCGAGGCACGGCAGTTCGTGCAGTTACCACGACTCTTCCGCAAGGAGCGCCTCACGGACGGCGCACAACGCGAGGCGGTGCTGGTGGGCGCGCATCTCCCGGTGGAACGGCTGGGATCGAACTACCGCTCATCGAAGGGCATCATCACCTTCAACAATGAACTGGTGGAGCGCCTCAAACTGGAGCTCACGGAAGAGGATCGCGAAGTCTATTCACATCACGAGCAGGAGCTGGTCCGTGCCGATGAAGGCTACGTGGAGGTGGCCTGCTACGGCAAGGAAGCCGATGCGGAAACGCCCGCTCAATGGGCATTGATGCAACAGGCCGTGCGCGATTGCTTGGCGGACGGTTTCCGGCCGGGTGACATCGCCGTGCTGGTGCGCACAGGGAAGAAGGGACGCGAAGCTTCGGACCATTTGGTCGCGGAAGGTTGGAACGTTGTATCGCCCGATGGCCTTTCACTTGGTGGTGATGCCGGGAACACTACCGTAGTGGCGCTATTGAAGTGGTTGCAACGGCCCAACGATGAGCACGCTGCGATCGCCGCGCAGGCCATGGCTGTGCTGCGTACCCGCGAGGCCGTTGTCGACCCGTTCGCGGATGGAAGAGGACCCAAGGAGATCCTTCGCATTTGGAAGACAACAAATCCCATGGTCTCCACGCGGTTGCCGCTGATCACGCTGATCTGCCGCATTGCGGCTTCCCTCGAATTGGATCCCGCCACGGACAGTTTTCTCATGGGCCTGCTCGATGAGGCGCATGCATTCGCGAAGGCGGATGGCGATGATCTATCGGGCTTTGTTGAACATTGGGAACGCACAGCGAAGAAGCGTTCCGTGGGTGGCACCGCATGGAATGATGCCATCCAAGTGATGACCGTGCACAAGGCAAAGGGTCTTCAGTTTCCTGTGGTGATCGTTCCCGAGGTGGGAGGTCCGAAAAGAGGAAGGAGCGATCTTATCTGGATAGCGCCCGGCGCTGCGATCGAGGGTCCGCCCAGTGCCTTGGTCCAACGGAAGAAGCCCATCGCGGACATGGACATTCCGGAGATGCTGGAGGAGAAACAACTCGCCCTGCTGGATGACCTCGACGTGCTCTACGTCGCGCTGACACGACCGGAACAACGGCTCTATGTGAGCGTTTACGCGAAAAGCACTGATCCCTTCGCTGCTGCCCTGCGCGAGCATTTGGGTCTGGCGGAAGGTGAAGTCTGGCAAGGTGGAAAGCGTGAAGCCGCGCGCATCGACAAGAAGAAGGAAAGTGTGTCCATGGAATTGGCGCACGGCGAGGCGAGCGGCCCGCGCGACCTGGCGATCCGCCGCGAGGCACCGGAGCAATGGGACCCCGCCGATCCGGATCCCTACCGTTCTTTTGGCCGTGCGCTGCATGCCATGCTCGCCCGCGTTCGCACCATTGCGGATCTTCCGGAAGCCGTTGCCATGGAAAGTGCGATCTGGGGTTTGGATGCGAAGACCGCCGCGGCCGTCGAAGTGGTATTGCATGCGATCCTTTCCCGACCCGACCTCGCGCCCTTCTTTAGCAAGGGACTGGTCATTCACACCGAGACCACGCTGATCGATGCACAAGGCCATGCCGTGCGACCCGACCGTATCGTGCAGGAGGGCGATGCCATCCGCATACTCGATATCAAGACCGGCGCGCCTTCGGAACACCACGCCGAACAAGTGCGTGGCTATTGCCGGTTATTGCAGGAGATCGAGGGCCGGAAAGTGGAGGGCTGGCTGCTGTACATCAAGGATGGCGCATTGGTTAACGTTCCGCAATGAGGAACGAAGGATCCATCGATTGGAAGACCTGCGCGTTCAGCGAACTCGACGTGCGGACATGGCACGACATCGTCAAATTGCGCATCGATGTTTTCGTGGTTGAACAGAACTGCCCCTATCCGGAACTCGATGGACTGGACCTCGATGCGCTGCATGTGGTCGGCATCGATGCGCACCATCGACCGGTCGCCTACTGCCGCATCCTACCGCCACAAAAGGACGGCCTGCCGCACATCGGGCGCGTGGTGGTTGACAAGGCGCATCGCGGATCAGGTCTCGGAAAAGAACTGATGCTGGAGGCGCTGCGTTCGGTCGATCGGCATTACGGCAGTCCGCGCTCCGCAGTGGCGGCACAGGCCTACTTGCAGGCGTTCTACGAAGCACTGGGATATCGCGTGATCAGCGATGTCTATCCCTGGGATGGGATCCCGCATATCGAAATGGTACGCGATGAAAGTGTCCTTACCTGATCAGCACGAAGGAGCCGTTGTACTCCTGCTCCAGTGGCCCGTATTCCGTGAGCCATGCCTTATAGCTATAGATACCAGGTTCCGCCCCTTTGCCATCCCAGCCTTGGTCCGGGTCCGTGGTGCTGAAGACATCAAGGCCCCAGCGGTTGAAGATGTCCAAGTGATACTCCCGCGCACCGAGCACGCTGGGCTTCCACACCTCGTTCACACCGTCACCGTTCGGACTGAATGCCGTGGGCGCGTAGAAGAGGTGATCACCGATGAAGACCCTTAAGCTCGTGGTGTCGTAGCAGCCGAATCCAGTGGTGGCCGTGAGGAATACCGTGTACCAGCCGGCGGCGCTGAAGGTGTGTATGAATTCCGGCACGGTGTCATGTTCCCCTTCCACTACAAAGTCCCAAGCAACAGCGTCGGGAGTGTGATCGGTGATCGTCACATCGGGGAAGAGTACGCTGGCCTCCGACGGTGAAGCGGTGGCCTGCGCGTTGGGGGTCGGCCAGATGGAAATGAGGTTTTGCTTGGTGAGGCTTTCCGTGGCCACACAACCCGAATCCGTGGAGACGACCAAGGTGATGGAGAATATCCCTGCTGTCGTGTAGATGTGTTCCGGGATGCTGTCCGTGCTGGTGCTGCCGTCGCCTAGTGTCCACAAGTAATTCATAGGCGTCCAGGCCGTGGAAGTATTGATGAATTGCGGCTGGAAGGGTACGCAACCGTTGGTGTCCGCGTCAAACGCCACCACAGGCAAAGGGAACACACGGATACTGTCTTGGAAGGACGCCGAACATCCGTTCTCCTCCACCGAAACGGTCACTGCATGGCTGCCGAGTGTGGAGAAATCCACCGTGGTATTAGCAGCCGTGGTGTTGGGCGAGAAGCCGGTACCGAAGTCCCAGTTGAGATTCGCAATGGAGGAGAAATTCCCGAATGCGGTGACCGGGATCGGCAGTTGATCCGGACACAAAGTGGGTGGTGGAACGAACTCCACATGCAGCGGATCGTAGATCTGGAAGGTGCTGTACGAGGTGTCTCCACAGGGCCATCCGGGGTTGGCCACCAACATCACCGTATAGGTCCCTGAGCCGGGATAGGTGTAGCTGGGAGCCACTTCGTTGGAGGTGTCGGAATCGATGCCCGGCACACCGAAGTCCCAATGGTAGAAGTAGCCGCCGGTACTGGAGTTTTGCATTGTTGCGGTAAGTCCATCGCAGAATGAATTCTGCGCTTGGATGGAGGAGACGATGTTCGAGATGCAGTTCACAACATCGAAGCGGAAGTCGCGTGTCACTTGGCTCAGCTGCACGCCCGCACGGTATTCCTTCACGCATAGACCCACAGTGAACGAACCGATCATTGTGGGATGCAACGTGAGCATGCCCGTGACGGAGTCGATCGACATGGCTGGGCTTGAGTTGATCTGGCTGCTCCCTGAATAGCCCGTCGTATAATTCACGGTACTGTATGGGGGAGGCGTAGGTGGATTAGGCGTGGTATTCAAGCTGTTGTCCCCGCCTTGGTATGGTGCGCAGAGGGAATACACGAGGTCATCTCCATCCGCATCCGTGGCACTCTGATCGATCAACATGGTCTGGTTCAAGCAGAGCGCGATCGGCGGATAGGTGTTGAAGGACGGGGAACTGTTCGCACCGGACACATTGGTGTCCGGCACTTTTATCCAGCAGGTCAAACCTTGGGCACCGGCATTGTTCAGATTAAGAATGGTCGGAGTGCGGCAGCAGCGTTGGTAGGCCAGTGTGTAGCCGCCGGTGCCTGAGGGCAGATGGATCACTCCGGTATAAATACCCTCCTTCGCGCAGAGTGTGGGCGGAGCGGTAAGGCAAGGGTTTCCCAGGTCCAACGGAACACTCAACTCCGCTGGCAAAAAGAACGTGGTGGTCGTGTAAAGTCCATTGGTGCTATTGTATACCCCGATCGCCGCCTGCGGGTCCAAAGCCGTGTTGTTCGTGTTCCCTGGTCCGCAATCGCGGTAGAGCTTCAGCGTAACTTGATAGTCATCGTTGCCCAAAGAGGTGTAGTACATCTCTCCACCCACGATGTGCGTGGCGAAACTATGCAAGGCGCAAAGCACGAAGAGAACAAGGAAGCGGTGGCGCATGCTGTTGGAAGACCCCAAGATAGCTGTTTACGTTGCCTGCATGGATCCACCCCCCATTCAAGTCGTAGATCGTTCCAGTGCGAGCTTGAATTCGGGTGCTTCACAGGCGACCACATGATCATCCTGCATCGCTATCAGATCGGCGATGCGAAGGCGGTCCGGATGGATGAGCGCACGCACCTGATGCACGACATAACGGCTCCCTACGCGCTGCACTTCCGTGAATAGCATGGGGGAGGTGATGCAGTACCAATTCAGTCCATTAATGGAACGGCGGTACAACGGGAAGTCGGGAGCGTCCATGGCGTTCTATTTTGCGCAAAGTTCGACGGACACAACCACAGATGTCGGCAGATCTCTAACGCAAAGGACACTAAGCGCGCGAAGAATGCAGGAACCCGAAGTGATCGTGATGGTATTTTGGCGCTTGAATGATGCCGACTAAAAATGGCTTTCCCATTTCAAGCAAAAGCGATCTGCGATCACACGACGTCCATGGAAACGGGTCTTGTATTTATCCGCGTCCATCTGTGTTCACCCGTGGTTTCTTAATATCCACATGACCGCATTCCTGCAAGAAGTCGCCAAGGTTATGTTGGCCGAGCATGGCAAGGACCTGCGCGAAGTGGCCGTGGTGTTGCCAAGCCAAAGGGCCGGGTTGTACCTCCGAAAATGGCTCGCCGAGGAGGCCGGTGCTCCGCTCTGGGGGCCGGAGGTCTTCACCGTGGGAACTTTAATGGAGCGGCTGTCCGGCTTGCGTTCGTTACCTCCCGAGGAATTGTTGCTGGAAGCCTTTGAGGCCTATCGCGAAGTGGAGAAGGAGAAGGCGCAGCCTATCGGCGAATTCCTTCAGTGGGCATCAACGTCGCTTGCCGATATCAGCGAGGCCGATGCCTACCTCGTGCCGCTCGATAATTTCTATCGCGACCTGCGCTCGTGGGAGGAATTGGACTGGAGCTTCAACGACACGCCACTGAGCTTTGGGCAGGAGCGCATGGTCCGCTTCTGGGCAATGGTCGGGAAGATGCACACGGCGCTCAATGCGCGACTGCTGGCTCAGGGCACTGGTACTACGGGTTTGATCGAGCGCTCTGCCGCAGGGGCACAAGTCGGTGAAAGCCCTTGGAAGACAGTCTGGTTCGCCGGCCTCAATGCGCTCACGCCTGCGCAGGAACGCGTCATCGATCGCTTCAAGGAGCTCGGTATCGCTAGGCTGGCTTGGGATGCGGATACCTACTACCTGAATGATCCGCTTCAAGAGGCAGGCGATCATTTGCGCAAAGCCATCGCCCGCTTCGGTCCCGGTATTATCCCCGCGCGGAACGGGCTTGCCTCAGGTCGTCTTGGAATGCGGATCATTCGCGCGCCGAACGAGGTGGCACAAGCATGGAGCGTTGCAGAACTTTTGCGTGACACTTCACAAGCAGAACGCGCGAATACAGCGGTGGTGCTCGCCGACGAAAGCCTACTACAGCCCTTGCTGGAAGCACTTCCCGAGAACTTGGGCCCGCTGAACATCACCATGGGGCTGCCTATCGCGCTGCTGCCGGTGGGCTCTTACCTGCATGCGGTACACGTTCTGCACGCGGGCATGCGCAAGGGCGTCGGCTTCTTCCACGCGGATGTGGAGCGTTTCCTCCGGCATCCCTTTTTACAGCACGGAGCGGCCATCGCAGTGATCGAGCACTTGCTGAAAGATGTGCGCGACGAGCAGCGCACGTTCATTCCTTCAGCGTTGCTGAGGGAAGCGTTCGCTAAAGATCCTGGCATACCGACACAGGATGCCGAAGCGGTCTTCACCGAGGTCAGCGATGTGCGCACCGTGATGCCGAAGGTGACCGTGCACGCGGTGTCGTGGGCGATGCACGCCATGTCCGGTGATGCCTTCGCCACGGAGCAGCTTTATCAGGCTTCGCTGGTGTTGCGGCGCGTGCATCTGCTGTTGGAGCGCTACAAGCACGATCTGGATCTTGCAGCGTATGCGCTTTTGTTCCAGCGTCTGCTGCGTTCCGCACGCATCGGCCTTTTTGGCGAACCACTTGCCGGCACCCAAGTGATGGGCATGCTGGAAGCGCGAGCATTGGATCCTGCACGTGTAGTTGTGCTCGGTGCGCAGGAGGGTTCGCTGCCATCCGGTGGTGCGGACCGTTCCTTCGTTCCCTTCGAGCTGCGTCGTGCCCACGGATTGCCCTTGCGCGATGGCGCTGATGCAGTGCAGGCCTATAACTTCCTTCGGCTGCTGCAGCGCGCGGAACAGGCTGTGCTGGTATGGCCTCAAGGCCCAGATTCCCCCGGTCCGAGCCGCTTCATCCTGCAACTGGAGAAAGAGCTTTTCCACGACCGGCCGCAACGGATCACCGCCACGGACGTGCGCATCCACATGCCGGTAAGAAGGGAAGCCGCCGTCGTGGTGCGAAAGAGCGCGGGCGATCTGACCGCGCTGCGTGCGCTGCTGGAGAAGGGCCTTTCGCCTTCCGCCTTGGGCGACTGGCTGCGCTGCCCGTTGGACTTCCATTTCAAACGGATCTTGCGGCTGAAGGAAAGCGAAGAGATCGGCGCGCGCATCGCTGACAACGTGACCGGAAACGCGCTGCACGCCATGGTGGAGGCCGTGTATCGACCGTTGCTTGGAACACCGCTTGATGCAGCGCCCTTGCTGGAGGGGGCGGAACAGGTGGAGGAACTGTTGCTGGCGGAGCTGGCGGTAGCTGGCGTGAATGCGGAAATGATGCGCTCGGGCCAGCCGCTGTTGCAACTGCGCATGGCCACCCATGCGGCGCAACGCTTCCTGCGGAATGAGGCAAAGACCGTGAAGAATGGTGCAGTGGTCACGCCGTTGGACCTTGAACTGGACCTCGAGCATTCCCTGACATTGGCACAAGAACGGATCGGAAGCTCTGTGCGAATCCTTGGCCGCCTGGACCGTGTGGATCGCTATGACGGCCGCACGCGCATCCTCGATCTCAAGACCGGAAAGGCCGATCCGGCTCAGCTGAATGTGAAGGAGCTTTCACTCGACGCGTTGAAAGGCGAGAAGCGCTACGCCGCCCAACTCTTGACCTATGCTTGGCTCTATCTCACCGAGCACTCCGAACTGGATGCTGTGGAAGCGGGTATCCTTCCGTTACAGCGTGCCGCGAGCCACGAGCCTCTATTGCTGAAGGTCGATGGTGAAACGCTGATCCGCCGCGCGATGCTGCCAGCGATCGAAGCAGTGCTGTCGGAGGCTGTGGCCCAAATGATGGATCCGGAGGCCACGGTGACGCATGATCCGAAAAGCACCTTTTGCAGCTTCTGCCTGAAGGATGAGAATTGACGGCGAGGCTCTAAAACCGAACAGGGGCCCGGTAGGGCCCCTGCGCGGTAAACCTGCAAGGAATAGGAACCAGATCTCAAGGAAGACCCTTGAATCGATATAAAGACGCAGGGGGTTGTGGAGGGTTGCCTACCCGGGCCGAAAAAGTCAGTCCACGAAGGTGTAGCCCACCCCCCGGATCGAACGGAAGTGCTTGGGGTTCTGAGGGTCGACCTCGAAATACTTGCGGAAGGAGACGATGAAATTGTCAATGGTCCGGGTGGTGGGGAAGACGTCGTAGCCCCATACCTTTTGAAGGATCTCCTCGCGCGATACCACTTCCCCGGCCCGTTCCGTGAGCAGGCGGAGCAACATCACCTCGCGCTGGGTGAGCCGTTTCTGCAATCCCCGCTGACCGACGATCTCATAGGTCTCAAAGTCCACGGAGTTGGCGCCGAAGCTGTGCTTGGTGGGGGACGTGTTCGTACTGCCCGTATTCGTGCGTGCCGCGAGCTTCTGCACGCGCAACAATAATTCCTGCAGATCGAAAGGCTTGCCGAGGTAATCATCCCCGGCGCGCAGACCGCGCACCCGGTCAGCGGGCGTGGTGCGTGCGGTGAGGAAGAGCACCGGTGTGCGATCGCCTTCCAAGCGGATGGTCTCACAGATGGTGAAACCATCCACGTCGGGCAACATCACGTCCAGCACGATGCCATCGAAACGCGCGCCGCGGATGCGCTCCAAAGCCTCGCTCCCGCGCACCGCCGTGGTGACATCATAGCCTTCCAGTTCAAAGTTCATCCGCAGTGTGGAACGGAGGGATTCCTCATCCTCCACGAGCAACAAGCGCTTCTTCCGTTCTTCATCCATCGTGGCGCAAAGATCGGTCAAGGCTACTTTCGCGGCACGGCCTTCACCTGCGGGCAACGGCGATACCGACATGTTTGACGAAAAACAGCTGGCTTGGGCCAACTCCGTGCAGAAGAACACCATGGTGGAGGGCTTGGGCATCACGTTCATCCCTGGAGGCAAAGGCACGTTGTCCGCTACAATGCCCGTGGACAGCCGGACACTCCAACCCATGGGCCTCTTGCACGGTGGGGCCACGGCGGCCTTGGCGGAAACACTCGGGAGCATGGGCTCGGCGATGCTGGTCGACCTGAAGAAATTCGCTGTGGTCGGCATCGAACTCAATGCGAATCATTTGAAAGGCGTGCGTTCCGGCATCGTCACCGCCACGGGCACGTTGCTGCACAAAGGGCGCACGACGCATGTATGGGACATCCGCGTGAACAACGAGGCGGACGAGCTCGTTGCCGTGTGCAGACTTACCAACGTCATTATCACTTTGAAACAATGAGTGAACAGATCGCCTTACGCAAAGCCTTGGCGCAGTGTATCACGAACAGGCTCACCTTCGCCGCGTTCCGCACCCCGGGCCAGCCCGTCCAACTCTGGGCGCAGCGCACACCCGATCTCGAGACCGTGGACGGCACGCTGCTGCTGGAACTCAATCAGGTCTTCTTGATCGCGCCGTTCAACTTGGATCGTGATCAGGTGCCCTTCATCCGTGCGGACATCGAACTGATGTTCCCGGAGATCGACCCGGACATTACACGTTTGGAGGAATGCGAAGGAGCTCTTGGCCGAGAGGAGCACTCGATCATGGCCACGCCAAAGGATGAATTCATCAACTCCGTGAACGCTGTGAAACACGCCTGTGCGACGCGCACCATCGACAAGGCGGTCATTTCACGTGTGATGGATGTGGCATTAGGCGCGGACCAATTACCGGAACTGTTCGTGCGGGGCGTCGAGGCCAGTGAGGAGACCTTTGTCGCCATGGCGCACACGCCGGAACATGGGTTGTGGATGGGCGCTTCGCCCGAGCGATTGGTACATGAGCATTTGGACCATGTGCGGGTGGACGCCATCGCAGCCACCAGGTCAAGTGATGCGATCCCCGAACGTTTGTCCGACTGGGGAGCCAAGGAGCTGGACGAGCAGGAACAGGTGATGTGCCACGTGCATTCCACCTTTGTCCGTGCGGACTTGAAGAATATCGTCGTTCGCGGGCCAGAAGTGATGCAGGCGGGGCCGGTGGCGCATTTGCGCACGGTATTGGAAGCTGATCTGGGTGAAGCAGTGCTCGGTGACCTCATCCTCGAATTGCATCCCACACCCGCGGTTTGCGGTTCCCCGACCGAGGCCGCACAAGAGTTCATCGCTGCGAACGAAAAGCATGATCGCTCACTCTACGCCGGATTTTGGGGTCCATGGAATGCCGAAGGACCCACCGAACTTTTCGTGAACCTGCGCTGCTTGTGCTATCAGCCGGGCAAGGCGCAACTCTTTGTTGGTGCCGGTATCACTGCAGGTAGCGATGCGGAAATGGAATGGACGGAGACCGAGCGCAAGGCGGAGACATTGCTGCGTTTAATGGTGATGTCGGAGGCGGAAAATTGAAGCATGGTGACGTCCGATCATTTCGCTGCCGCTGAACTGGCCCGGCTCTGCGCCGCGAAAGGCGCACGCCATGCGGTGATCAGTCCCGGCTCGCGCAATGCGCCGCTGGTGATCTCCTTCAGCAAGCACCCGGATATCCAATGCCTGCAGGTGATCGATGAGCGCAGCGCGGCCTTCTTCGCCATGGGCATGGCTCAGCAACTCCACGAACCCGTGGTGTTGATCTGCACCAGTGGCAGCGCCGTGCTCAACTACGGCCCGGCCATCGCCGAGGCCTTCTACCAACGCATCCCTTTGCTGGTGATCTCCGCCGATCGTCCCGAGGAATGGATCGATCAAGGCGAAGGACAAACGATCCGTCAGCGTGATGTGCTTGCGCCGCATCTGAAAAAGAGCGTGCAGCTTCCTCGGAACGCTGACGCGCTTTCACGCTGGCATTGCGGGCGATTGATCAACGAGGCGATCGATGCCACGCTGCTTCCGGTTCCCGGCCCCGTGCAAGTGAACGTTCCTTTCAACGAGCCACTTTACGGTACTGTCGAAGTGAAGGAGGAGGTGCGCATGATCGCGCCGATGCCCGTGGAGACCTTCCTGTTGCCGGACAAAGGATGGCGAGCTCATCAGCTGTCCACCAGCTTGAAGGTGATGGTTCTCGTGGGCCAAGGCGTCTGGAGCGAAGGCTTGAAGAAGCAGCTTCAAAAGCTCGCTGCATTGCCGCAATTCACGATACTGAGCGAGGCCACTTCCAACTTGGATGATGACGCATTCATCTCCTGCATCGACCGCGCGATAGAAGGAGTGAACGCGAGCAATGAAGCTGACCTAAAACCTGATGTGTTGATCACTTTCGGTGGTGCCATCGTCAGCAAGCGCATCAAGTGTCTGCTGCGAAAGTGGAAGCCGGAACAACACTGGCACATCGATGCGGGTCAGCGCTACCACGACACCTATCAAAGCCTCACGCACGATATCGCCGTTGCCCCGCATATATTCTTTGCGCAACTGGAAGGCCAGGTGAAAGGCAACGAAAGCCTTTATGGCGAAGCATGGCGCATGGTGGACTCACGGATGCGCGAGGTCCATCATGGCATCCTCAAGACAACGCCGTTCTGCGATCTCACGGTTTTTGAAACGGTGTTGGAGCGCATTCCCGAAGGCAGCGACATCCATCTGGCGAACAGCACAGCCGCACGCTATGCGCAACTCTTCGACCGGCATCGCGGCCAAAGGTTCTTCAGCAATCGCGGCACCAGCGGCATAGATGGTTGCACGAGCACCGCGGTGGGAGCCGCCTTCGCAACGGGCAAGCCCACCGCGCTCATCACAGGTGATGTGGCCTTCTGCTACGACGGCAACGCTTTTTGGAACAATTACCGTTCACCGAACCTGAAGGTCATCATCATCGACAACGGCGGTGGCAACATCTTCCGCTACATCGAAGGCCCGGACCGCGACCCCGATCTGCTCCCGTGGTTCGAATCCCCGCACCGCCGCGACATCCCGGCGATGGTGAAGAGCTTCGGACTTCGCTGCTATTCCGCCAACGACGAAACATCCCTGAAGTCCGCGTTGGACGAGCTTTACAAACCGCACGATACCACTGCCGTGCTGTACATCACCACTGACGCGCTCATCTCTCCGAAGGTGCTGCGCGAATACTTTGAACAACTGCGTTCCGCATGAAGCGAGTTGTCAGTTGTTGGTTGTCAGTTGTCAGGCGTAGCCGCGACGGTGGTCTCAAATCACTAATCACTAACCACAAATAACCTGCACTTCGCATTGCTCTGTGCCTCCGTGCCTCTGTGGTGAAAAAACCTCCTCCCATGCCCCGTACCTGGACCCCGATCAAAGATTACACCGACATCCGCTTCGAGACCTTCGAAGGCATCGCCAAGATCACCATCAACCGGCCGGAGGTCTACAACGCCTTTCGCCCGGAAACCACCATGCAAATGCTCGAGGCGATGGACATGTGCCGCGAGATGAACGAGGTGGGCGTCGTTGTTTTCACTGGTGAAGGTGACAAGGCCTTCTGCAGCGGCGGCGACCAGAACTTCAAGGGGCGCGGCGGCTACATCGGCGAGGACGGCGTTCCCCGCCTGAACATCCTCGATCTGCACCGCCGCATCCGCGAGATCCCTAAGCCGGTTGTGGCCATGGTGAACGGCTATGCCATCGGCGGCGGGCATGTGCTTCACGTGGTGTGCGACCTCACCATCGCGTCGGACAATGCGCGTTTCGGGCAGACCGGTCCCAAGGTGGGCAGCTTCGATGCAGGCTTTGGCAGCAGCTACCTCGCGCGGCACGTGGGCCAGAAGAAGGCCCGCGAGATCTGGTTCCTCTGCAACCAGTACACCGCCAAGGAGGCCGAGGACATGGGCATGGTGAACAAGGTGGTGCCACTCGCCGACCTGGAGGACACCACGGTGGAATGGTGCCGGATCATGATGAAGCGCAGTCCGATGGCACTGCGGATGATCAAGCGTGGCCTCAACGCGGAGCTCGACGGCCAGCGCGGCCTGATGGAATTCGCGGGCGACGCCACGCTGATGTTCTACATGATGGACGAGGCGCAGGAGGGGCGCAATGCCTTCATGGAAAAGCGCGAGCCGGATTTCAAGAAGTTCCCGAAGTTTCCGTGAGTCGAACGATTCAACAGTGAAAATTCGCGTGCGATGAAGGCAAGCAAGATCATTGTCGCCACTGTGATTGGGGCCTGTCTAATCGGAGTGTTTCTATGGGCTGCGCTGTACGGCGGTTTATCCCATATAGTTGGTTCCGTCAGAGATGAAGAACAGGCAAAGTCTTTTTCGGGAAAGGTGATATCCATTACTGATGGAGAACCATGCTCCAAGACACTTATGCTCAATGGCCACGATGGCATTCTGAGTGAGTCAGTTTGCGAATGCGGCATCGATCGTGATTTCTTGAGGTACGTTCAGGTCCATGATGTCGTGAACAAAGTGAAGGATAGCTTGGTGATCGTTGTAACAAGGCCATCAACAGGGAAAGTGGCACGCTTTGCCTATCCTGTTTGCGATCACTGAATCAGCAATGAACCATTGGCTCCACGCCTTCCGCCTGCGCACGCTGCCCTTGGCGATGAGCAGCATCATCACGGGCAGCGCGTTGGCCGCATTCCATCACGCCTTCCGTTGGCCGGTGTTCGCGCTTGCACTGGTCACTGCGATCCTCTTGCAGGTGTTGAGCAATTTGGCCAACGACCTCGGCGATCACCTGCACGGCACGGACAACGAGGTGCGTGTGGGCCCGCAACGCGCGGTGCAGAGCGGCGCGATCTCCACTGCTGCGATGAAGCGCGCCATGTGGATCTGCGGGTTATTGGCCTTCGTTTCCGGCATCGCGTTGATCGTCATCGCCTTGGGGCTTTCGATCACCACGCTGGTTTTCCTGTTGATCGGCCTGCTGGCCATCGGCGCTGCTGTGAAGTACACCTTCGGCAGCAATCCATACGGTTATGCAGGCTTCGGTGATATCAGCGTGCTGCTCTTCTTCGGCATCGTGGGCGTGGTCGGCACGTTCTACTTGAACACGGGATCATTTGCGCCGTCGATCCTCTTGCCTGCATTCGGAATAGGGCTGTTGTCCACCGCCATGCTCAACCTTAACAACATGCGCGATATCCACGGGGACGCTGCCAGTGGCAAACGAACCGTGGTGGTGCGCATGGGTGCGGCACGTGCGAAGGGCTATCACGCTGCATTGGTCCTTGTCGGTTTTGCGTGCTTGGTGCTCTTCAGTGCCACACATTTCCACACGTGGTGGCAGTATCTCTTCGTCATGAGCTTCATCGCATTGGACCGCCACCTGCGCTTCGTACTGAAGAACACGGAGCCACGTGCATTGGATCCGCACATGAAGTTCTTGGCACTCACAACGCTCGTAACGGCATTGCTCTTTTCTTTGGGTCTCGTGCTCGCCACATGATCCACGCCACTTGGAAGGAACTCACCCTCACTCCACGCTTTCCGTTAGGGACAAGCAAGGGTGTGATCAACGCTCGCACGGTGTGGTACTTGATCGCGTGGGACGAGGACCGTCCGCAGGTGCGCGGAATCGGTGAGGCAGCGCTCTTCCCCGGTCACAGCAAGGAATTTCCGGCGGATGTGCGCACGAAATTGTTGGAACTCTGCGCGGACACGTCCAACTGGGAGCAACGATTGAACGACGATCTGGTGCATGTGCCCAGCGTGCGCTTCGCCGTGGAGCAATGTTTGCGCGATCTGCAAGTAAGCGGCACCAAGATCCTGTTCCCTTCGGAATTCACGCTTGGTAGAAACGGCATCCCGATCAATGGTCTGGTGTGGATGGGCGACAAGGCCACCATGCGCGAACGGATCAAGGCGCAGATCGACGGCGGCAACCGCTGTGTGAAAATGAAGATCGGCGCGATCGGCATCGACGATGAACTGCAATTGCTGGCGGATGTGCGTCGCGAATTCAATGCGATGGAACTGACCTTGCGCGTGGACGCGAATGGTGCCTTCACCAGCAACAATGTGATGCCCGTGCTGAAGCGCCTCGCGGAATTGGAAGTGGAAAGCATCGAGCAACCGGTACCCTCGGGACTGTATGAAGTGATGGCCGAACTGTGCGTGAGCACGCCACTGCCGATCGCCTTGGATGAGGACCTCATCGGCATTAATACTAGGGAAGCCAAGACGGACCTGCTCGATCATGTGAAGCCGCAGTGCATCGTCATCAAGCCGAGCATGGTAGGCGGATGGGCCGCAGCACAGGAGTGGATCGACCTAGCTGCAGCCCGGAATATCGGTTGGTGGGTCACCTCGGCATTGGAAAGCAGTATCGGGCTGAATGCTATCGCGCAATGGGCCGCCACCTTGGGCGTCACTATTCCGCAAGGACTGGGCACCGGCAGCGTCTACACGGACAACATTCCGTCGCCATTGACTGTGAAAGCGGGTGAATTGCGCTATCGCCCCGAAGTGGCATGGAACCTTGATCGACTGGATTCATGACTGCTTCGCGTAAATACCAGAGGACCATTAAGCACGCGTTCGATACGTTGACCTTGGATGGACGCACGCTTACGCGGATGGAAGTGTATAGCCACTTCGATCGGCTGCGCCAAAAGCGGCGCAAGGCGGAGGTTTGGAAGGACGAGATCTATCATCTCGTGATGGAACTCACTTTGTTAAGCGGAAATTCCATCAGCGCCAGTACCAGTGGCACCACAGGTCCGCCGAAGGCAATGCGCATCCCTCGCCGCGACCTGGTGAACAGCGCGCGCCTCACGGCCGAAGCGTTCGATCTACACGAGGGAGACCGCGTTTTGTTGTGCCTGCCTTGCGCCTATATCGCTGGCAAGATGATGTTCGTGCGCGCCATGGCCCTTGGCCTCGACCTGCATGTGATGGACCCGCGCGGCAGCGTGCTGGACAACCTTGGAGATACCAAGGACCGCTTCCGCTTCACAGCCATGGTCCCGTTGCAATTGCACCGCGCCATCCAAGAGGACCGTGCCCGGGTGGAAGCGCAGTTCGACACCATCCTGCTCGGCGGCGGCCCGGTGAGCACGGCGTTGGAAGAGGATCTGCAAGGATTGCGCACGGCGGTATTCCAAGGTTACGGCAGCACGGAGACCGTGACGCATGCGGCCTTACGTCGACTCAATGGTCCTGCGAGCAGCGAGATCTACAACGCCATCGGGAAGGTGAGCTTCAGCAGCGATGAACGCGATTGCCTAGTGGTGCAAACACCGCACTTGAAAACGAAGGAGCATGTCACCAACGACCTGGTTGAATTGATCGATGACACGCACTTCCGCTGGATGGGCCGCATCGATAATGTGATCCTCAGTGGCGGGAAGAAGATCTATCCGGAGCAATTGGAGGCGAAGACCGCCGGGGTGCTGCCGTTCCCGCATTTCTTCATGGCCTTCCCGGATGACCGCTTGGGTGAGGCCGTGGCCTTGGTGCTGGAGACGGAGCGGAAGCCCACCGAGATCCTCGATGAGGTGCTTCAAGCTTTGTTCAGCGTGCTAACGGAGCATGAGCTGCCTCGACGTGTGACAGCGATGCGGTCCTTCTTGCGGACCGGCACCGGAAAGGTGGTGCGGCGCTTAGTGCCTTAGAGGCGGCGGGATGTGAGTTCACCTGGATCATAATGACAGGCGGAAGGAAATGGTCAGGTATGACCAAGATCCCCGAGTGGACGAAATACAAGTGTTGCTACCCAACGCGATCCGCTGGCCAGCAGTGACAAGTGGCACCGTCCACCGAGTGGTGGACGGTGCCTAGCTCATCAGGCCTTGCCCATGATCTTGAACATGCCCGTGCCGCACTCGGGGCATTTGCCCTTCATCGCCTTGCGGCCATTGGCCATCGTCACTTCTCCTGCTTCCTTCATGTTGCGCTTTGCCTTGCACTTCACGCAATAACCTTCAACTGCTGCTGCTGCTGCCATCTTCCTTGGGTTTTTTCGGTCCGGGCAACAGGCCCGGATCATTTTTCGGCAAGGTATGATCCACAGAACTTGTGAGCGACAAAGCGGAACCGGCAGGTTATCAACAACAGTTCAATGATGACGATGCCGACCCGTGCCGAGAAAAAGCCTGTAAATGCCGGGGTCAGCGCCTAGCCGCGTAACCGCAGCGCGAGCGTACGCGGTCCAGCGTGATGTTTGCGACCCGCTTGGCCTTGTCGGCACCGGAACTCAAGAGGCGATCCAATTCGGTGTGGTCCGCCATCAGTGACCGGAACATGCGCCGTTGCTCCGCGAACTGATCCGTGAGCACCGCGAGCAGCTCCTTCTTCGCGTGACCATATCCGTAGCCACCGTTCAGATAGTTCTGCCGCATGGTCTCCACAGCATCCGCAGGCGCGACCAACCGGAAGAGCTGGAACACATTGTCCGTATCGGGGCTCTTCGGCTCCTCCAGTGCTTTGCTGTCCGTTACTATCCCCATCACCTGCTTCTTCAATTCCTTTTCCGGCAGGAAGATGTTCACGAAGTTGTTGTAGCTCTTGCTCATCTTCCGCCCGTCGGTGCCCGGTATCGTCATGAGCTGCTCGTCGATCTTCGCCTCGGGCACCACGAAAGTGTCTTCGCCGTAGGTGCGGTTGAAGGCGTTGGCGATGTCGCGGGTGATCTCCAAGTGCTGCTTCTGGTCCTTGCCTACGGGAACCGTATCGGTATCGTAAAGCAGGATGTCGGCAGCCATCAGGACGGGATAATAAAAGAGGCCCGCGTTCACTTGGCTCACATTGGCGCTCTTGTCCTTGAAGGAATGCGCATTGGCGAGCATGGGGAAGGGCGTGAGACAGCCCAAATACCAGGTCAACTCGGCCACTTCGGTCACGTCGCTCTGGCGGTAGAAGGTCACCGCGTCCACGTCCAGCCCGCAGGCCAGCCAGGCGGCGGCGGCGGCGTAAGTATTCTCACGCAGCACCTGCGGATCACGGACGGTGGTGAAGGAATGCAGGTCGGCGATGAAGAGGAAGGCGTCATTGCCCTCCATGCGGGCCATGCTGATGGCGGGAAGGATCGCGCCAAGAAGGTTGCCCAAATGGGGCGTTCCGGTGCTCTGGATGCCGGTAAGTACGCGCATGTTTCCGTTGTGGTGGTGTGCCGTGATCAAGCTGGACCGGCAGGCGGGCGAAGATAGAAGGTAGTTTCGCCCTTCCTTTTTCGGCATGGCCGAAGGATCCCCATGTCGGAACACGTGAACGCACCATTGATCGCAGAGAGCGAAAGCGGCCGGTACGCCATCTGGAAGTGGCTGTTCGCGCTGCCGCGGCTGTTGTTCAAGCTGTGGTTCCTGCTGGTCTTCTTCCTCTCGTTGCTGATATTGTACATCCCTTTCCGCATCCTCTTGCGCAAGCGCTCGGGCTATCCCAAGGCCTTCCACCTGATGCGGGTGTGGGGCACCTTTCTCAATTACGGCTTGCTTGTGCCATTGAGCGTGGAGCGCAAAGGACCTTTGCCTCCGCCACCGTATGTGGTCTGCATCAACCACAGCAGCTATCTGGACATCATCCATACGTTCAACATCCTTCCGGACTACTTCCTCTTCATGGGCAAGTACGAGCTGCTGAAATGGCCGCTCTTCAACATCTTCTTCAAGGACATGCACATTGTGGTGAACCGCAGTAGCCGTATGGAGGCAGCGCGCTCCTTGGTGAAGGCGGCCGCGACGATCGATGCCGGGGTCGCGGTGAGCATTTTTCCCGAAGGCACCATCCCCAAGACCGCGCCGCGCATGAAGCAATTCAAGGACGGTGCGTTCAAGCTGGCCATCGACAAGCAGGTTCCCATCGTGCCGATCACCTTCCGCGACAATTGGCGCTTGTTCGGTGATCCGTTGGTCCTGCTCAGTCGCGGCAGGCCGGGGATCGCGCGTGCGGTGGTGCATGCGAGCATCCCCACCAAAGGCCTCACCGATGCGGATCTCGATAACTTGCGCCGCCAAGTCTTCCAAACGATACAAAGCCCCTTGTTTGAACGATGAAGATCGACGCCGCCACATTGGACCGCATCGCCGAACTGGCGCGGCTGGACCTGAGTGATCCCGCAGAACGGGAGAGCATGCTCGCGGGCATGCAACGGGTGATCGACTTCGTGGAGAAACTCAATGAAGTGGACACCACCGGCGTGGAACCTCTCATCTTCATGACCGAGGAAACGGATGTGCTGCGAGATGACATTGCAGTGTTGGACACCACACAGGAGGAGGCCCTGCGCAACGCGCCCGTGAAGGACAGCGATTATTTCAAGGTGCCACGAGTGGTAGGCTGATCCAGCGGGCGCGCGATTCAACAACAGAGACACAAGACCATGTACGGAAAACTGAAGGACCAATTGGTGAAGGACCTGGCCACGATCGAAGAGGCCGGCCTGTACAAGAGTGAACGCATCATCACCAGCGAGCAGGGAGCGGAGATCACCGTGAATGGAAAGCAGGTGTTGAACTTCTGCGCCAACAACTACCTAGGACTCAGCTCCGATGCCGCCGTCGTGAAGGCTGCTCACGACACGCTTGACTCCCATGGCTATGGCATGAGCAGCGTGCGTTTCATCTGCGGCACGCAGGACATCCACAAGGAACTGGAGGAGAAGCTGGCGCGCTTCCACGGCACTGAGGACACCATTCTTTACGCGGCCTGCTTCGATGCCAATGGCGGTGTGTTCGAGCCATTGCTCGGGGAGAAGGACGCCATCATCAGCGATTCGCTCAACCACGCTAGCATCATCGACGGCGTGCGGCTGTGCAAGGCCATGCGCTACCGCTACGCCAACAATGACATGGCGGACCTCGAGAAGCAACTGAAGCAGTTGAGGGCCGATGGAGCGGTGAACATCATCATTGTGACCGACGGCGTCTTCAGCATGGACGGCATCATCGCGGACCTGAAAGGCGTGTGCGACCTCGCCGACAAATACGAGGCGCTTGTGATGGTGGACGAATGCCACGCGGCGGGTTTCATCGGTAAGACCGGACGGGGCAGCGTGGAACATTGCGGTGTTACAGGTCGCGTGGACATCATAACAGGAACTTTGGGCAAGGCGCTGGGTGGCGCGATGGGTGGGTATACCACCGGCCGCAAGGAGATCGTTGAGATGCTGCGCCAGCGCTCGCGTCCCTACCTCTTCAGCAATTCGCTTGCACCGGCCATCGTCGGTGCATCCATCAAGGTGATCGACCTGCTGAGCGCCTCCACCGCCTTGCGCGACCGCTTGGAGAAAAACGTGGACCGCTTCCGTACGGGCATTGAAAAGCTCGGCTTCAAGACGCGCGGCGCCGGTGCGGCTATCGTGCCGGTGATGCTCGGCGATGCCAAGCTCAGCCAAGTGATGGCCAACAAACTGCTGGCCGAGGGGATCTACGTGATCGGCTTCTTCTTCCCTGTAGTGCCGAAGGATACCGCGCGCATACGCGTGCAATTGAGTGCAGCGCATACCGAGGCGCACATCGACAAGTCCCTGACCGCTTTTGGAAAGATCGGGAAGGAACTGGGCGTTATCAGCTAGTATCGGAAGCGCGTTCCGGATGAGGAAGGGAGCAACGAAAAGGGCCTTGTCCACATCCCTTTGTTGGTTTTCAAAAAGATGCCATTATCTTCGCGCCCCCTTAGCTGGGAACTCGTCTCATCAACACCCCCCGGACCGTGGCATCCACGACTCACACCACATCCATGGCCAACGCGGCCACCACACAGAAGGAATGGCTTCTGGTGGACGCCGAGAATGAAGTGATCGGCCGCGTGGCCAGCAAGATCGCCATGCTCGTTCGCGGCAAGCACAAGCCAACGTTCACCGCCCATGTCGATACCGGTGATCACGTTATCGTGATCAACGCCGAGAAGGTGCGCCTCACCGGCAACAAGATGGCCGATAAGGAATACCAGCGGTACAGCATGTACCCGGGTGGACAAGTTCGCGAGCCCGCCGAAAAGCTGATGGCCCGCAAGCCTTTCGCCCTGTTGGAGCACGCCGTTCGCGGTATGCTTCCAAAGACCCGCTTGGGTCGTGCTCAATTCAACAACCTCCATGTGGTGGTTGGAGCAGAGCACAAGCATGAAGCGCAGAAGCCCCGTAAGATCGACCTGAACACCATCAAGTAAGCATGGAGCCCATCAACAGCCTTGGCCGACGGAAGACCTCCGTGGCCCGCGTGGTCCTCAGTGAGGGCGACGGCAGCGTTTTCATCAATGGCGTGGAAGGAAAAGAGTATTTCCCCATCCTGACCCAGCAATTCAAGTTGGACCAACCCTTCAAGCTTACAGGCACCGAAGGGAAGTACGACGTCACGGTGAACGTCCGTGGTGGCGGCAGTACCGGGCAAGTGGAGGCCGTGCGCCTCGGTATCGCCCGCGCGCTGGTGGCCATGGACGAGACCCTGAAACCCGCCCTCAAGGCAGAGGACCTCATGACGCGAAACCCCTGTGAGGTGGAGCGCAAGAAGTTCGGCCGCAAGAAGGCCCGCAAGCGCTATCAGTTCAGCAAGCGTTAACATCCCACGCTTGTCGAGGACCCGCCCCAGTCCCAGCACCGGGCCGCAGGAGGGTTCAGCATCCAATTCGATCGGACTCGGGAGACCGGCTACCGCTCGGATGCCTGCACAACGGGACAACGGAAAGTGAACCACATAAACAATACCTCGAATGGCTCGTTTGGAATTTGATCAACTGCTCGCTGCTGGTGTACACTTCGGCCACCTTCGCCGCAAGTGGAACCCCAACATGGCTCCTTACATCTTCACGGAGAAGAAGGGGATCCATATCATCGACCTCAACAAGACCGCCGCGAAGCTCGAGGAGGCCGCCAACGCCATGCGCCAAGTAGCGCGCAGCGGCAAGAAGGTGCTCTTCGTTGCTACAAAGAAGCAGGCCAAGGATATCGTTAGCGAAAAGGTGAAGCCTACCGGCATGCCCTATGTCACCGAGCGTTGGAGCGGCGGGATGCTCACCAACTTCGGCACCATCCGCCGTGCTATCAAGAAGATGTCCAACATCGACCGCATGAAGGTCGACGGGACGTTTGAGAACATGAGCAAGCGCGAGCGCCTGCAAGTGAGCCGCCAGCGCGACAAGATGGAGAAGAACCTCGGCAGCATCGCGGACCTTACCCGCCTGCCCAGCGCTCTCTTCATCGTTGACATCGTGAAGGAGCACATCGCCTTGGCCGAGGCCCGCAAGCTGGGCATCCCCACTTTCGCCATGGTGGACACCAACAGCGATCCGAGCCTGGTGGATTTCCCGATCCCCGCTAACGATGACGCCACCAAGAGCATCGAGCTGATCGTTGACACCATGATCGCCGCTGTGCAGGAAGGCCTTGAGGAGCGCAAGCGCGACAAGGACAGTGGCACTGCCATAGCCGACGAGGACGAAGAGGGTAGCGAAGAAGAGGAGGTCAAGGAGGTGAAGGGCAAGAGGACCCGCACCAAGTCCGCCACTGCTAACGAGGGTGACAGTGAAATGGCCGACACCAAGAGTGAAGGCGACGCTGCAGAGGTCACTGACGGTGCCGACGCCGAGGAGGTGGAGGTATCCGACAGCACGGAAGAGGACGCCGAAGGCCCCAAGGCCTGAGCCTCTTCCCTTTCGTTCCATTTTCAATACAACACATTAGCATGAGCACTACCATGGCCATTACCGCCGCAGAAGTGAACAAGCTGCGCCAGATGACCGGCGCAGGAATGATGGACTGCAAAAAGGCCCTTACAGAGTCCAATGGCGACTTCGATGCGGCCATCGACATCCTCCGCAAGAAAGGCCAGAAGGTGGCCGCCAATCGCGCCGACCGAGATGCGGCAGAAGGCATTGTACTTGCCAAGACCAGCTCCGACGCAAAACACGGAGTACTGGTCAGCGTGAACTGCGAAACGGATTTCGTGGCCAAGAACGCAGACTTCGCTGCGATGGCCGAGAAGATCACCGAGATCGCGCTACAGCACATGACCGCGGATGCAGCGACGCTTAAAGGACTCCCTTATGCCAACAACCTCTCCGTCGCCGAGAAGCTCACTGAGCAGACCGGTGTGATAGGTGAAAAGATCGATGTGAATTATTGCCAAGCGCTCGAGGCGGAGTTTGTGTTCGCCTACAACCACCCGGGAAACCGCGTGGCCAGCCTCGTGGGCTTGAACAAGACAGGCCATGAGATCGTGGCCAAGGATGTTGCCATGCAGGTGGCCGCCATGGGGCCGATCGCCTTGGACAAGAGCAGCACACCGCAGAGTGTGGTGGACAAGGAATTGGAAATCGGCAAGGACCTCGCAATCCAGGAAGGCAAGGCCCCGGAAATGGCCGAGAAGATCGCCCAAGGCCGCCTGAACAAGTTCTTCAAGGAAAGCACCCTGCTCGCGCAGGAGTTCATCAAGGACAACAAGATGAACGTGGAGCAATACGTGCAGAAGGCCGACAAGGACCTGAAGGTCGTCGGCTTCAAGCGCCACGCGCTCGGCGCCTGATGCAACAATGAACGATCAAGGGAGGGAGACTTAGGTCTCCCTCTTTTTTTGTGGTGAACCTTCTATTTTCGCGCACTGATGACAGACCCACACCCTTCCCGGAAATTCAAGCGGATCCTGTTGAAGCTCTCCGGCGAAAGCCTGATGGGCGATCGGACATACGGCATCAGCAGTGAGCGCTTGAAGGTGTATGCCGAGGAGATCGTTGCGGTATCGAAAGGCGGTGTGGAAGTGGCCATCGTGATCGGTGGCGGCAACATCTACAGGGGCATCCAAGCGGCAGCGAATGGCATCGACCGTGTGCAGGGCGACCACATGGGTATGCTCGCTACGATGATAAACAGCCTCGCCCTGCAAAGCGCCTTGGAGGCTGCAGGGCAGAAGACGCGGTTGCTCAGCGCGATCAAGATGGAGCAGATCGCGGAGCCATTCATCCGTCGTCGCGCGGTGCGGCACTTGGAGAAAGGCCGGATCGTGATCTTCGGTGCGGGCACCGGTAATCCTTACTTCACCACGGATACCGCAGCCAGTCTGCGCGCCATCGAGATAGAGGCCGACGTGATCCTCAAAGGCACCCGCGTGGACGGCATCTACACCGCCGATCCGGAGAAGGACCCCACCGCGACCAAGTATGATCGCATCACCTTCACGGAGGTGTATGAGAAAGGGCTCAATGTGATGGATCTCACCGCCTTCACGCTGTGCAACGAGAACAAGCTGCCCATCATCGTCTTCGACATGAACAAGGCGGGCAATCTCGGCAAGCTCGTCTCCGGAGAACAGCTGGGGACGCTCGTTGAATTTTAACCGCGTCGACGCGGCGACGCAACGAATACGCAACGCCTGAAAAGTTGAACTGCATTCCGTGGCGAGACCCCAAGAGTCGTTGCATTTGACCTCTTTCTCCGCGTCTCTGCGGTAAAAAGTGCAGGGATCTCCGGTTACTTTTACACCCCTTCCCCCGAAAAAGATGAGTGATATCGCCGCCCTTATCGCACAATGCGAGGATCTCGACCGCAAGGCCGTGGACCACATGGAGAATGAATTGACGAAGATCCGCGCCGGCCGCGCGAACCCTGCGATGCTGGAAGGAATTCGTGTGGACTACTACGGCAGTGAAGTGCCCCTGTCACAGGTGTGCAACATCAACACGCCAGATGCGCGGACCATTCTGATCCAGCCGTGGGAGAAGAAGATGATCGATCCAATCGAGAAGGCTATACAAGCAGCCAATCTCGGTTTCAACCCGAGTAACAACGGGGATAATATCATCATCATAGTGCCGATGCTCACGGAGGAGCGTCGCAAGGACCTCGTGAAAGCGGCCCACCGTGAAGGCGAGAACGCGAAGGTCAGCATACGTGGCGCGCGTCAAAAGGCGATGGAAGGCATCAAGAAGGAGCAGAAGGACGGCCTGCCTGAGGATGCCGCGAAAAGCGCCGAATCGGATGTGGAAAAGATCACTTCGACGTGGAATAAGAAGGTGGACGGTTTGATCGAGGTGAAGGAAAAGGACATCCTGAAGGTGTGAGGAAGTTCATGCCGCTTCCGATGGAGAGGTAGCCGGAACAATGTTCCATTTATCAGCCGCTCTCGTCGTAGCGGTTGCGCTTTCAGAAGCGGTAGGTCACTATCCCTTTCAGGTAAAACGGTGTACCGGGTGTGAAGTGCAGCTCGCTGACCGGTGCAGCCTCATTCTGCAGCCGGCTTTCAGTGTCGAACTGGGCCTGGTTCCATACTGTATTCATCAGGTTCTCAACGCTCACGCCCACTTCCAACCTGGTGAAGCGATAGCTCGCCCCGGCATCGATCAGAAAGTAGCCCTGCGCCGTGACAGTGTTCTCCTCGTTCGCAGGGCGATCGCCGATGAAGCGGTAGCGCACCGTCGCGTTCAAGCCCTTGTCCTGCTTGTAGGATAGGCCGCCGATCGTGGTGATGTCCGGCGCGAGCGGGATACGGTCCTCACTGCTCGGCACATGGAGAATACGCCCGTGCGCATAGTTCACGTCGAGATCAGCGAAAAGCTTTCTGCTTAACTGATAGCGCACACTGAGATCCATGCCAAGGCGCTGCGTCGGGTTGTTGATCTCGGTGGTGCCTCCATCGCCCGCGTAGACGATCTCGCTTTGCAGATAGAGTTCCCAAAGGGCCACGTTCACCAGCATGCGAGGCAGTGGTTTGAATGTGCTGCCAAGGTCCGCGCCATAGGCCACGGGCAAGTTGTTCTCGGTGCCCCCGATCACCACCGAGCGCGCGTCGTTGCTATGGAAGCCCATGCCTGTGCGGAGGTAGAACTGTGTGTTTTCCGTGGCTTGGAAGTACCAATTCATTTTCGGACTGGCACGCGACAGCACGCGGTTGCCGCTGAGTGAATCGTAGCGGTCCTCCACATAGTTGAAGCTGTAGACATCATAGCGTACGCCGAGGTTAACAGCCCAGCGCTTGCTCAGGTCCAGTGTTCCATCGAGGTATGCGCTGGGATTCACCTGATCGAGATTGCCACTGCGGATCGTGTCGAGCACCGTGCGCTTTTCCGCGTGGAGCAATTGGATATAGCTCATGTCCGCGCGTGCGCCCAACCCGGCGGTCCAGCGCAAAGGCTTATCGCCTATGAGCGCGTGTTGTGTGTAGCTGCCGCTGTATCCGACGATGTTGCGGTGATCACGCTGGTTGATCATGTCCCCATGTACGGTATCCTCGAGAAAGAAGGTGAAATCACTGAAGAGGCTGAAGCCGTAATTGACGTAATAGAGCTCATTGTTCATTACACCCTCGTTCTTCATTCGCGTGGTCAACGTGGCGTTCAGGTT
>JBEPUG010000015.1:0-31361 GCA_041691695.1 Flavobacteriales bacterium | reverse complement strand
CCAGCTTCGGAAGGAAGGCTACAAAGGCTACTTCGAGTTGGACTTCCTCATCGATCAGGACAACGGTGAGATCTATCTCGGCGAGTTGAACCCGCGCATCACCGGCGCCAGTAGCATCACCAACCACGCGGTGTTCGCCATGAGCGATGCACCTCTCCATCTCTTCCATATCCTGGAATGGATGGACCAGCCCTACCAGCTTAGTGTGAACGGCCTCAACCGCCGTTGGGCAAAGGCCGAGAACATCGACTCCTGGGGCCAGATGGTGATCAAGCACACCGTCGACGATATCCGTCGCGTCACCGAGGCACCACGCAGCGGCATCTGGCGGATGCGTCCCGACGGCAGCATCCACTTCTGGCGCATGGACACGCACCGCCGCTACGTGGAGAATGATGATGAGGCCTTCTTCCTCCGCATCACCCGCGTGGGTGACTGGCTCTACGAGGGCGCCGACATGGGCATCCTGGTGATGCGCGGCCGCATGATGACCGACGAATTCGAATTGCTCGAGCGTTCCAAGAAGTGGCTGAAGGCGATCAAGGCGCAGTACAAGAGTGGAGCACCAGGCGATGAACGTATGGGCACCCAAGCCTTGGAGATCGGAGGATTCAAGATGATGTGATCGGAAGGAAATCATCATGTATATCACTTTGAAACTGGTGCACGAACCGGTCCCCTCCGAGCGCTGGCAGAAATTCTTCACTCGAGTTTGGCCGCTCTATCTCGATTGGTTCGTTAGTGAAGGCCATGGCGCGCGCGCTGAACTACCCGAATGCCGAAACGCATTGGCGGTGCACATGCCGGAACTTCTCCCGACCTACGACAGTCTCTGCGCGTTGGCCGGTGGCGGCGATCTGGAGTCGCGCTTCCTAAGCATGTGGTGCCCGCCGCCATACTTGGCCGGTTGCTCGCAAGCAGCTTGGGTGCGCGGGAATCCCACGCTGGTTCGCAACTACGACTATGACCCCCGCTTCTTCGATGGGCGCATGCGCTATACCGAATGGCTGAAGCCCGTGATCAGCATACAGGACAGCGCCTGGGGTGCGCTGGATGGCATGAACGGTGATGGCCTTGCGGTCGCCTTGGCTTTTGGTGGAAGAAAGGTGAGTGGTGTAGGCTTCGGCATCCCACTGGTAGTACGCTACGTTCTGGAGACATGCTCTACGACGGCAGAAGCGGTTAAAGCGCTCTGTCGTATTCCCGTCCACATGAGCTACAACGTGATCGTTCTCGACCGGGATGGACACTACGCCGTTACCTATCTCAACCCGGACCGGCCCGCGGTGGTGAAGGAGGAGCCCGTGTGCACCAACCACCAAGGACAAGTGGAATGGGACGAGTATGCCGCCTTCACACAAACCTTGCAACGACACGACTACATCGAAGAATTGCTGCGCGATGAGAACGTGGACCGGGGACAATTGCTGAAGCGCTTCCTCAAGCCGCCGCTTTACCATCAGCAATACCTGCGCGGCTTTGGCACACTCTACAGCGTGGCCTACGACCTCAAGCGCAAGACCGCCCGGGTGTTCTGGCCGGATCAGCACATAGAGGTCGCCTTCAAGAACTTCGTGGAGCAGGAACTGAAGGTGGTGCTACTGAAGCCTGCTGGGCGTTACATGGCGAAATGACCATTCGGTGAATGGCGTGGTAAATTCGCACCATGTCCCAGACAATCACTTCCCCCGAACCTGTTTCTCCTATTCCCGCATCGCTTTTCCAGCGCGCCAACTTCATAGCCGGTGCTTGGGTGAAAGAGGGTGACGGCAGCTTCAACACCGTCATGGACAAGTACCACGGCACCGAGCTGGCGCGCATCCCACACGCCACCGCGGACCAGATGGATCAGGCCATCGCCACGGCTTATGCTAGCCGAGCCGCAGTGCACAAGCTGAGCGCCGGAGAGCGAAGTGCCAAGTTGGAAGCACTCGCCAAGTTGATCGAACAGCGCGCGGACGACCTCGCCATGTTGATCGTCAAGGAAGGCGGAAAGCCCATCGGCTATGCGAAAGGTGAGATCGCACGCTGCGTCACCACCGTGCGCACCGCGGCTTCCGAAGCACTGCGCTTCACCGGTGAAATGGTATCCGTGGACTACGGTGCAGGCGCAGGCAAGACCGCCTTCGCCAAGCGTTTCCCCATCGGCGTCATCGGTGCGATCACACCCTTCAACTTCCCGCTGAACCTGGTGCTGCACAAGGTGGCGCCGGCGATGGCAGTGGGTTGTCCCGTGGTGCTGAAACCCGCGCCGCAAGCGCCGCTCAGCGCGTTGGCTCTGGCTGCGATGATGGGGGAGATCGGCTGGCCGAAGGGTGCATTCAGCGTGCTGCTCTGTGGCAATCCCGTAGCGGAAATGTTGGTGAAGGATGAGCGCATCGCCATGCTCAGTTTTACAGGAAGCGACAAGGTGGGCTGGCATCTCAAGGCGATCTGCGGCAAGAAGAAGGTCGCGCTGGAATTGGGCGGTAACGCGGCCGTGATCATCGACGAAGGCACGGACCTCCCTGCTGCCGCGAAGACCGTCGCCATGGGTGCCAACCTCTATGCGGGGCAGACCTGCATCAGCACCCAGCGCATCTTCGTGGTACAGCCGGAGTTCGAAAAATTCCGTGATCTGCTCGTGAAGGAATTCAATGCCTTGAAAGCTGGCGATCCTAGCGATCCCGCCGTCTCCGTAGGACCGATCATCGACAAGGGACACTTCGGGCGCATTTCATCCTGGTTGGATGAAGCTGTGAACGCGGGAGCGGTGGTACTTGCCGGCGGTGCCCCCGTCGATGCCGAGCGCAACGTCTTCGGGGCAACGCTACTCACCGGCACGAAGCATTCCATGAAGGTGGACTGCGCAGAGGTCTTCGGCCCCGTCACGATCGTGGAACCGGTGAAGGACTTCGCCGCTGCGATCGCGCGCGTGAACGACAGTAGCTATGGACTGCAGGCTGGTGTCTACACGAACAATTTTGCGCATCTGAAGCAGGCCCATGAAGGGCTGGAGGTCGGTGGCATCATCATCAACAACATCCCCGGCTTCCGTGTGGACAGTATGCCATACGGTGGCGTGAAGGACAGCGGTCTTGGTCGCGAAGGTTTGAAGTATGCGATGGAGGAGATGAGCGAGCCGCGCTTGATCGTCTATTGAAGATCCACCGCAACGACGCTCCCGATATGTATCGGGGGAATTCGCAACGCTTGAAAAAGCAGGGGAGTGCTCCTGTGTAGTCCTGCTCCGCACCCTATACGGTTCAACACTTCTTGAATTCGTGGCGTTGCCGTTGCGTCGACGCGTCGTTGCGGTTTAGGTATTCTCTTCCGCCTCGCTCTTGACAGCGAGCATCGCATCCAACTTCTCGCCGCCTTTGATGCCGAAGTCCAATGTGCGTATAGGGAAAGGAATGGAGATGTCCTCCTTCCTGTAAGCAGCCCTGATCGCCTTGATGGCGCGACTGCGCATATCCATATAGTGCGCATTGCTCGTGGCCTCGATCCAAAAGCGCACATCGAAACTGATACTGCTGTCACCGAAGGTGGTGTAGAACAATTCTACTTCGTGGTCCGGCAAGAGGTCGCCGATACCCTTCACCGTTTCGATCGTGATCCGCTCCACATCCGCTAGATCTTCCCCATAGCTGACGCCCACCGTCAGGTCCACACGCCGTGATCCATTCCGCGTATAGTTGACCAATGCGGATTGAAAGATGTCCTTGTTCGGAACGATGACCTGAAGACCTTGCATGTTGCGGATCTCCGTTGTGCGCAGGTCGATGTGCTTCACCACGCCGATATGATCGCCGCTCTGGATCAGTTCGCCAGTGCGTAATGGGCGCTGAACTGCCATGATCACTCCGGAGAGGAAGTTGGCAGCGATATCCTGGAAGGCAAAGCCAAGTGCCAAACCGATGATGCCGGCGCCCGCCAACATGGAGGTCACGGTCTTGTCGAGGTGCATCACACTCAGCGCACCGAACACGCCGATCAGCAGCATGACGAGATAAAGGCTGTTTGCCACAAGGCGTGTCAAGGAGCGACTGTCCGTTACGCGCCCCAAAAGGTTCGCTACACCCTTGCGGACCAGCCGTGCCAACAGCCATGCGGACACGACGATCAAAGCGGCCATTACCAAGTTGGGCAGCAACTTGATGAACTCCTGCACCCAAGCGACGAGTTTACCCTCGATCAAATGGGTGGCATTGGCAACGGTAGGCATGGCCCCAAGGTAGGCACGCACATGGTTCCGCTCCTCCATGGATGAACCAAGCACGCCCTGCGTTGTTCCCTTTTTGATCACTGATGAACTAACACAGAACGAACGATGAGCAAGCAATTGGAAAACAAGCGCGTGGCGATCTTGGCCACGAACGGATTCGAGGAAAGTGAACTGCTTTCACCGAAACAAGCATTGGAGGATGCGGGTGCGAAAGTGGACGTGGTCTCCTTGAAGCACGGCAGTATCAAAGGATGGAAGGATGGAAACTGGAGCCAAGAGGTCGCCGTCGACCAGACAGTGGAAAAGGCCATGGCCGATGATTACGATGCGCTCATGCTCCCGGGCGGCGTTATCAATCCGGATCTGCTGCGTCGCAGTGCAGAAGCGGTTGAATTCGTGCGTGGCTTCTTCCGGGATAAAAAGCCCGTGGCAGCGATCTGCCATGGCCCTCAGCTGTTGATCGAAGCCGATGCCGTTCGGGATCGCAAGCTCACGTCCTTCTCCAGCATCAAGACCGACCTGATGAACGCTGGTGCGATGTGGCAGGATAGCGAAGTGGTCGCTGACAACGGTCTGGTAACGAGCCGTAGCCCCAAAGATCTTCCCGCATTCAATAAGAAGATGGTGGAGGAGATCGCGGAAGGCGTGCACGAGCGTGAGATCGCTTAGTCCTCATGTATTAGGAAAGGCGTGCGGGTGCAGACCGGCACGCCTTTCGCACGTTGTAAGGTGACCAACACCAAGCATCATGAGAACCTTCATCCTAGCAGCAGCAGTGATGGTCGCCTTCTCAACCGCAGCGCGGGCTTCCGAAGACGGCCCCTTCTCCACCTCCGACTGGACCAGTGGACTTTATTCCCAACAGACGGACGGTCCGGTGAGTTTATTCCCCAACCCCGCCAGCCATCAGGTGAACATCGTTTTTCCGGGACTCACCGGTGAAGCGACCGTATCCATCATGGCGGAGGACGGGCAGCTCCTCGACAGCTTTCAGGTGGATCAGACCGCAGGAACGCGATCCGTGTACGACACCGACAACCTGCCGAACGGCACATACATGGTCCGCGTGCTGCAAGAAAACGGTAGCCAGAACACGGTGCGCTTGATGGTGGCGAATGATAACGCTACCCTTCGTCGCTGAAGCGCCGCAAGCGATTTCGCATCAAGGTCAGTTCCTCCTGTAGCGCCTCCATCCGTTCGAGCATGTGATGGATCGCTTCAAGGCCGGGCACATTGATGCCCAGGTCTTCATGCATGCGCACCATCTTCTCCAGTTGCCCCACCTGCTCTTGAGTAATGAAGCGGTGGCTTTGCATCACGGTGATCTGCACCAGCCCACTCTCCTCCAAGGAGTCGATCAAGTGCATTTCCACTTCGCAAGTGCTGCAAAACAATTCCACGGGGATCAATGTATCGTTGTCCATGTCCGGGGTTTTCATGCCTTGGCCAATTGTTCGAAGAGTTCCTTTTGGCGCGCATTCAGGTTGGTGGGGACCTTCACTACATAGGTGACGAAGAGATCACCGAAGCTGCCATCCTTCTTGTAGATCGGGAATCCTTTGCCCTTCAAGCGCACCACGGTGCCGCTCTGCGTTTCGGCCTTCACGGGCACCTTCACTTTACCATCCAGCGTATCCACTGTGACCTCCCCCCCAAGCACAGCGGTATAGAGGTCCAGGTCGAAGTTCACGAACAGGTCCTTTCCTTCGCGCTTGAAGACAGGATCATTCCCGATCGAAAAAGTGATCAGTAGATCACCGGCAGGACCGCCATTCATGCCGGGACCGCCATGGCCCTTGATGCGAATGGTCTGGCCGTTATCTACGCCTGCAGGGATCGTGAGGCGGATCTGCTTCCCATTGACGGTCAGCGTGCGCGGTGTGGTGATGGCCGCATCGCGAAGGTCCAAGTGCAGTTCCGCTTGCAGGTCCGTTCCCTTGAAACGCCCCTGCCTGCCGCGTGCTCCGCCGAACATGGAACCGAAGATGTCACCGAGATCCTGATCGCCATCGAATTGTGATCCACCTCCGCCGAAACCGCCGAAAGGTTGACCTCCGCTGAAGGGGCGGCCGCCACCTGCAGCGGCTTGATCCCGTTGCGCCTGCTCTATCTGGTCAGCGTGCTTCCATTGATCGCCATACTTGTCGTACTTCTTCCGGCTCTCAGTATCACTCAGCACCTCGTTGGCTTCGTTGATCTCCTGGAACTTACGGTGAGCCTCCTTGTCATTCGGGTTCAGGTCCGGGTGATGCTTGCGCGCCAGTTTCCGGTACGCCTTCTTGATCTCCTCGGTCGTCGCCTTGCGATCGATCCCCAGCACCTTGTAGTAGTCCATGGCCATCGACCGTAAAGGTATCGTCGCATTCGAGGATGCGCTCATGATCACTCCTTCTCAGACACACGGTGTGCCTGTCAAGCCCACCGATCAGCCACAGAGAAAGACCTATCATCTATACCTCGGGGAGTGCAATGCGCGAACGGCAGATGCCGACAAGCGGCATCGACAGCCGCATCATACCTAGATGGGTCAATGGCGTGGACGGGAGAAACGGGGAGTGGGGAATGTCCATCCATTTCCCGCAGATCGTGGCGATCGGGGAGCGCATTCCTCATACCTCGCGGTGGTGGTAGAACCACCTCTGCGACGCCACTCCTTTGTCCTCAGGGATTTCCGCATATCAAGGCAACTTCCGTAAAGATCGGAACAGGGATCGCCTATGCTGGGACAAACCCTATACTCATGATCATGAAATTCCAAAATCCCATCCTATTCGCTGTATTGGCGAGTGGGCTTCTCTTAGCTTCTTGTTCGAGCGAAACAGCTGCGGACCAGAACGATAAGATGAATTCAAAAATGGACAATGTGAACCAGAAGATCGAGGACACCAAGACCGATGCTTCTGCCAATTTTGAGAAGGACCGTAAAGACATCGCCTCTGATTTGACATCAGTGAGGGACAACATCAACGCTAAGTTGAAGGACACCAACGATGAGCTTGCAAAGAAGGATCTGAAAAGCAGCGAGCGCACGAAAGACGAAAACTTGAAGGCTGAGCTTGAAAAGGAACAGACCTCTGTGAACGATGAATTGGACAAGGTGAACAACGCTACAGCGTCCACATGGGATGATGTGAAGGCAGGTGCACAAAAGGTTGCCGCCGACACCAAAACATGGTGGGGCGGATTAAAGGACGAGGTCGATAAGAAGACCGACTCCGACAACGACAACGACGGTCATTGACCGTAGGCCGCGGCACTTTGGTGGAAGTGTCACGGACGAGACGGCGCCCTCAGGGGCGCCGTTCTTCGTTTATGATAATGGGTGGTGGCGTGCCGTAGACGGAGATCGGTTCCATGTAGCGCGAAGCGAGATAGGAGAGGGAGGTCACGATCATCAAGGGCACAAAGAGTGCGTATCCGCCTGTTATCTCCGCGATGAGAAAGATCGCTGTGAGCGGCACATGGATAGCGCCGCTCAGCACGGCTGCCATGCCGACCACGGTGAAATTCACCTCGTTGAGTTGCATGATGCCCGTGAGATTCACCGCATGGGCGAAGGTGTAACCCAGCATGGCACCGATGAATAGGGAAGGGCCGAACATGCCCCCATTGCCTCCGGAATGCACAGTGAGTGCAGTGGCCACCACCTTCAGCAGAGTAAGGCCCAAGGTGAGCAGCACGATGTTCCAAACTCCGAAGTGCAAGGTGACCGGGGCGTGCAAGGCCAAGGCCGCTGCCTGCCCTTTCAGCAACAACTCCACACTGTCATAGCCCTCTCCGAACAAGGGTGGGAAAAAGAAGATCAATGCGCCAAGTAACGCTCCTCCGGCAGCGGCCCGTGTAAAAGGGCTTTTGAAACGTGCAGCCGAGAACTTCGCCATCCACCTGTACACACGGATGACCAATACCGACAAGGGGGCCGCAATGAATGCCAGCAGGATATAGAATACCAAGGCATGCGAGTCCCAAGAATTGGTGATGAGCACGAAGGGCTGGCCGTGATAGATCAATGAGGAGATCAGCGTGGAAACAGCCGAAGCTATCAGCATGGGCACCATCAATGGCAGCGCGTTGTTGGCCAATAGGATCTCCAAGGCGAAGATCGTTCCCGCGATAGGCGCGTTGAAGATGGCGCCCACACCCGCCCCGGCACCGCTGGCCAAAAGCAGGATGCGCTCCGTGCGCCCGAAGCGCAGCAGCTGGGCCAAATTGCTGCCAATGGCGCCGCCCATGGCCGCGATCGGCGGCTCCAGACCGGCCGATCCGCCCATGCCCATGGTGATCGCGCTGGTGAGCACCTGCGACCATAGCTTGTGCTTGGCTACGCGTCCGTCACGCAAGCGCACATCGCGAATGAGGCTGGGCAGGCCCGCCCCCAGATCGTCATGCAGGAAGACGCGTGTGATGCCCGCCACAAGCAGCAGTCCCGCCATGGGGAATATGAAGACCAGGTAACGTCTTCCACCGGTGAAGGTCACGTTATGGATCACCGAACTGATCTCATGCACGCCCTGCTTTAGCGCCACGGCGCCCAAGGAAGCCAATGCTCCGATAACGATGCTCGCTACGATCAGTGAGGTGTGCGGCCCGAAATACCGTTGGCGGACATGGCCCACCTTGGTCAACGGGTGCTGACGTTCCATGCCGCAATAGTACGGCGTTGGCCGCCGCGGTCCCGGAGCGAGGGCCTATGAAAACACAAGGCTGATAGAGGGAAGGAGCAGCAATCCGATGTGGATGCCCCACCTTCGCACCCCATGGCGCATGCACCAAAAAAGAAACTGGGTCAGCTTGCCGCTACCGCGATCGCCGGTAACGACATCACCAGTAGCTGCCTTTATGTAGGTGCCATCGCGCTCGGCTATGCGGGTCCATGGGCTGTTGTGGCCCTGTTGATCGTGGCGGGGGTCCTTTTCCTCTTTCGCAAGATCTATGGAGAAGTGGTGGGGGCATTGCCCTTGAACGGAGGCGCGTACAACGTGCTGCTCAACACCACCAACAAGTACAACGCGAGCATCGCGGCCTGCCTCACCATCCTTAGCTACATGGCCACTGCAGTGCTCAGCGCCAGCACCGCCATGTATTACCTGCATGCGCTGGTGCCCTCGGTCACGGTCATTCTCGCAACGGTAGTGGTATTGACCATCTTCATGCTCTTGAGCATTGGGGGCATCAGTGAGTCATCCATTGTCGCCATCATCATTTTCATCGCGCACCTGCTCACCATGGCGTTGTTGATCGGTGCCAGTGTCTGGTTCGTCGTGCAGCACGGCTTCACCCTTTTCCAACTCAATTGGAGCATGCCACTTCCCGAGCATGGCGGCATCGCCACCGCGCTCTTCTTCGGGTTCAGCACAGCCATGCTCGGTGTCACCGGCTTCGAGAGTTCCGCCAACTATGTGGAGGAGCAAAAGGACGGGGTGTTTCCCAAGACCCTCCGCAACATG
Source organism: Flavobacteriales bacterium (assembly GCA_041691695.1). Lineage (GTDB taxonomy): Bacteria > Bacteroidota > Bacteroidia > Flavobacteriales_F > PHOS-HE28 > PHOS-HE28. The sequence goes on along the minus strand of JBEPUG010000015.1, from coordinate 21,707 downwards.
TGGATCGCCGTAACAGTGATCAATCCGCTCATCGTACTGAGCGCCATCATGATCCTGCCCTTGGCCGCTATCAGCGATCACGAGGAAACGATGCTCTCCTTCATGGGCCTCACCATAGGCGGCAATTGGCTGGCCACCCTCATCACCATAGACGCCGTGGTGGTGCTATGCGGTGCGGTGCTTACCAGCTATGTTGGCGTATCAGGCCTCATCAAGCGGATGACCTTGGACCGCGTCCTGCCCCAGTTCTTGTTAAAGGAGACCAAGCGGGGCAGCTCGCCTCGCATCATCATCCTCTTCTTCCTGCTCTGCATTTCCGTTCTCTATCTCACCAACGCCGAGACCGAGGCGTTGGCCGGCGTCTACACGATCTCATTCCTCACGGTGATGGCCTTCTTCGCCATCGGTAATTTCCTGCTGAAGATCAAGCGCGCCCGCCTGCCAAGGCCTGAGACCGCTTCTGTGGTCACCGTCTCCATCGCCTTACTGGGCGTGATCACCGCTCTCTATGGAAATGTGCGCCTGCACCCGGAATACCTGGTCGTTTTCCTGCAGTACTTCATTCCATCCCTGCTCATCGTCGCCCTCCTGCTCAACCGCAAGGTCATCCTGGAATATCTGATGATCTGGGTGAGCAGCTTCGTGGAGAGTGTGCCGGGCCTTGCGGTCTTCGGTCGCTTCACCATCTCGCGCACCATCCGCCGGATGAACCGCCAAGAGTTCATCTACTTCACGAAGGGCGACGATCTTTCCAACCTCAACCGCGTGATGATGTACGTGCAGGCCAACGAGATCACCAAGAAGATCAAGATCGTCAGCATCACCAAGGCAGGTGAGCACATAAGTGAGGAATTTCGCAAGGACATCGATGTACTGGACCGCGCCTACCCGGATATCAAGATCGAATTCATCGAGATGGACGGTGTCTTCGGCCCCGAGCTCGTGCATCACCTCAGCGCGGAGTGGAACATCCCCACGAACTTCATGTTCATCGGCTCACCCAGTGACAAGTTCCCTTACCGCTTGTCGGATCTCGGTGGCGTGCGGCTCGTGATCTGAGGGCCGCCCAAGTTCGTCGTGATACCCTGGACGACGAAGTCCTTTCTGGACATGTGCTCGCCTTGGCGCACGCACAGGATGCATCACCACGCTGGATGCAGCACTTTCAGCAGCAGCAATGCGGCCACGGTGAGTATGGCCAAGGCCACCACCCACCACGGTCTTCCTCGCACATAAGCGAACACGGCTGCCGCGCACAGCACGGATGTGATCAAGGCACCTTCAATGAAGAGTTCCGCACCCGCCGGATCGAAGGATGCGCCTTGATCATGCTTCAACCGGAAGTATTCTACCAAACAACGGATCAGTGCCAAGAACTGAACGACCAAGGCAACGTGGGCGCATGTCCAGGCACGCTTTGTTGGCGCGATCATGAATGACCCGGGTCGGTGAGTAAAGCCGTGGAACGTGCGCCTTGGTCAATTCGCAGTAATGAATGTCCAATACAGTCCTATGAACATGAATTGACCATCCAGCACATTGCCATCCGCGAGCAGGTTGAAGTTGCTTGTGGTGGTGCCTCCGATCTTGGTGGAGGTGTAACCGAGGCCTGCGAACTTCATCAACAGCGTCCAGCGATCCGCCAACGCATAGGTCAAGCCCGCATTCAGATTCGCACCGTACAGGGTGGACTTGCTTTCCGTACCCATGATCTTGGACTTGCCGGTGCCGAAGGTCAGGTCCAAGCCAACGAAGAGGTTCAGTCGGTCAGCGACCGGGCACCAATGCCGTACGTAAAGATCCGGTTGGAAACGCACACCGGAGTAGTTGTTAAGATCGTTCTTCGATTGTTCTCCTCCAAACCCAAGGGCCAAACCCGCGGACCACTTCGCATTTAAAAAGGTGCCGACCTCAGGTCCGAAGGACCAGCTGGATGACTTGACGTCATTGCTGCTGGAAGCGTTGTATCCGGCAATGCCACCTACATACCAACTGCCGCCTTGCGCAAAGCCAATGGCCGGTATCAAGGTCACGAGCGCGATGAGATAGATCTTCTTCATGAGTGTGGTTTTGATGCGCTAAATGTAGAATTTGGGATCACATCGGGAGTCCGAATTTGACACGTGCAGGCTAGCGGGAGTGATCATATCGCTGTGCACTCTATCTGGTCCTGGATCTATAACTCTCTACTTTTTTACTGACAATGGTCTCTTAGAACCAAGATGTGATCCACATTTACATTAAATGAAAATAAACAAAATGAAGAATTGGAACTCAAAAATGTTGGCCACAGCCGGCTTGCTCATCTGCTCTGCGACCGAGGCGCAAAAAAACCAGGTCGCGTTGCATTCCATTCAGCAAGCTCACCATGCTACTCAGCATCCACCCAATGCGCGCGGGGGAGGTGTCCCGGTCAATGATCTATGCGGAAGCGTCGTACCGGAGGCGTTGGAGATCGGTAGCCCATTGACCTTCACCGGCACCACGGTAGGAGCAACGGTAACGGGCGACTATGAAGAGGGCTCGGAGCTGGATGGATATGCGGCTGTGGTATGGCACGCTTTCACCACCTCCACATGCGGGATCATAACCGTCAATTATTGCGGGACCGTGCCGGCCTTCACCAATAATGCAGGCTTTCTCTCGGCCTTTTGCCCGGCAGGCAGCAATTACATCCCCTATAGCACAACTTCGGATTGCGGGGATGGCAATTTCCTGATCACCTACAACAGCATACCTGCTGGAACGTACAACCTTCCTGTTTGGTCGGACCCTGCAAATGACTATGGTCCTTACACCATAGCCGTTTCGATAGAAGCGTGCCCAGACGGATACTGTATCCCCATCTCTGGACCTGCGGAGGGTGACTTCATCGCAGGAGTACAACTCGGTGACATCAACAATACCAGTGATGGAGCATCGAGTTACATGGACTATACAGCATTGAGCACGGATGTGGCCAGAGGAGAGGAGTACACCATCAGCATGACCGGTGGTGATTATGCGCCGGATGCTTTTGCTGTCTGGATCGACTACAACAATGATGAAGACTTCTCCACCGACGAAAAGTTGGGTCAGGTCTCAACTGTCTCGGATCCGGGTGAGGTGGTGAGCATCACCTTCACGGTACCTGATGATGCTTTGCTTGGCACGGCACGCATGCGTGTCCGGTGCGTGTACGCTTCTTTCTCATTCGACCCCTGCTTGGATTACGAGTTTGGCGAAACCGAGGACTATTCGGTGAATGTTCTGCATAGCGCTGGGGTTGCCGAAAACGAAGCGGTCAACTTTACTGTCCTGCCCAACCCGAGCAACGGGAACTTCCAGGTCCGCGCGCTGAACCCCGGGAAGACCAAGATCGATCTGTTGGACCTGACCGGGCGCATGGTGTATTCAGAACAGGCGATGTTGGTAGCAGGCGGACTGCACACCATCTCCTTGCAAGGTAAGTTGGACGTAGGCACTTATGCTTTGCGCCTCACTAACGCGAAAGGCAGCACCACAAGTGTAGTGGTGCTGCAGTAGATCGTTGGGGGCAAGAAAAGGGCGGCTGCCCTTTTCTTGCTCTTAAAGGATCGGTCGTCCCTGACGCGATCCGCCTGCTGGATTCAAGCGAGTGGCGGATGTGCGGGGGGCACCCAGCCTTTGCTTAAGGAACCGAGTCTGAACTACATTTGTTCGGATCGCCGATGGCAGAAGCAAGAACACCGGGAATTAACGGTCATTAATTGCACATCCATTACCTGAAGTAAAAAGGACCATGTTCAATAAATTCACCACAGCAGACAAGTTACTGTTTCTTGCTGCCTTGATCTCCCTTCTTTACTCGGAAGCATTGTGGTTCAGCGGGCAACAGCAGCATGCGTTATTCGTTGGCCTTTGGGTTCCGACCATATTAGGCTTTGGGATCTATTTGAAGCTATTAAAACTCAACACGGATGATTGATTTAATGCCCTACGCAGTAAGTCTGGTCACCGCGTTGTTCGCGACAGGTTTCTATCTGGCGATCAGGGAGCCCAAGAAAAGGTAGCCTCCACCCGCACGACCTTTTCATTCGTGCGCTGGTATTCTCAAGGTCAGCATTCGAAGGACCTACTCGTGAGATGGCGTGCCTTTCGTGCTGCGGACATGGATGGAAGGTAGATGTGAACGCCAATTGACCATGACGCATGCGCTGATGTTTTTCCAGGTGAGTTTCTACATAGGCCTCCGGCTTGCCTCATGATGGGATGCTTACGGAAAAAGACAGGCAGGAGGCCCTAGCATGCCTGCCACTCGGCAAAAAGGCGGCTAGCTGCGCGCAGTTGTTCGGGAATCCTCCGCAACGGTCCGTGTCTCCTAAAGTGATCGGGAGGATCAGGTCCGCCGTTCCTTCATCCCTTCGTCCCTCAATTCCCTTTACCGAATGTGAAGCCCACGTTCCATTCCAGGAATTCCGAAATGTCGAACTGATAGCTCCGCAACGACACGCCCAGATAAAGATGGGAGGTCGGATGGTAGCGGACCCCGATCCTCTGGTAGAAGATCGGGGTTATTACCGACATCGTTCGAGCGGGCCAAGTAGAAGGATGGTTGAAGTAGCAAGGATACCCGATCGATAACGAGCTCATACGACGGGTAAATGCTCAACTGGAGATTCTCGGCAAAGGAACTCGGCACGATATCCGGATCACCGTTGTTGACGCTCACTTGAGCATCGTGCGCGCCGTTGTGGTCCAACGTAAGACCGAGACCCAGCTTGCTCTTGAAACTGACATGCTCGGACACACAGGCCTGTAGCCCGTAGGCGGGAAAGTTCACACCCTCGAATTTCTCGACCAGGTCGACGCGAAGGGTGTCGTAGATGACGTTTTGGACCCCATAGAAGAAATTGAGGTCCAACGTGGGCTTTCGATCGAACTCCTTTGACCGAGGTACGCTCGGAGGTTGTTGCCACGAGAAGAACCGATAGGCAAGACCCAAGGTCGGTGACACGGCGTTCACTCCATAATTGGGGGCCTTCAAGGCGCCGTTGGAAAAGTGCGAGAATTCAATTCCGAGCAGTGCGCTGAGCTTCGGTGCAAGCCTGTAGGCGACGTGTGCACCGATGCCGATATACGCGCTCTCCTTGGCACCGATGGAGATGTTGGAGGGGTTGTAGATCGGATCGAACGGTTTCCAATTGAAAGCCACCCCCAAGGCGACATCCATATTGAAAAGGATCTTGGAGCCATGGACCAGAGGTGCGCTGAAAAATCCATGGATGGTGAAGGGGGAACCCAACTGCCGCGGATCGTTGAACCGAAAAGTGCTGACGCCGATACCATAGATCGGATAACCATATTGCTGTTTCCAAGGGTCGGAGCCGCTGGTCTGATGGCCGATGCGGAATGAAAGTCCGGAGATGCGATCGATAGCCGTGTTGTCCAAGTTATCACCGCGCACGAACTTGTTCGTCGGCAGGACAGCCCCATATTGCACGGAGGGCATGAACGTGATCAGCAACGGATCGTGTTGATGATCCGGCGGGGCGTTCTCCAACTGCTGCGCAAGCGCTGTGACCGGGGATGCGCCCAACAGTAGAAAGGCTAAAGGTCCAAGCCAAACCCGGTGCCCCATTCAAGAGCCCAATAGATAACGCGCTGAAGCGACCAAACGATTAGCATCCGCCTGTTCTCGCTGGCCCTGTTCCATGCTTACAGAACGATAGCGTGTGGTGATGGACATGCGGTAAAGGTCGCGAGAAGCGGCTGCACGCGATGGGGACCATGAGATGGTGAGCGCGTGTTCGGCGTGGATGCAATGAACTCAAGCGTCCACACCGTGCACCTTAGGAGACGGACCAAAACCGATAGCACGCCGCGGTGGCAGATATCCACATTGAGAGCATGCGAGCGAGTGCGGGTGACGGATTCAATCCTTCACTACTATGAAGTGTTCTCCCTGCGCCGGTAGTTCCACAATGTATGTTCCGCTGGCAAGGCCACTGAGGTCGATACCATCACCATACCGGCCTGCGGCCAGCCACAGGCCTTGCGCATCAAGCAGCCTGAACGGTTCGGTCGGATACACGATGCCCGATCCACCTATCCACACCTTATCATGTGTGGGAACGGGCCACGGGCGCAGCAGGGCCCGGTTGCCCGTTTGCTCTTCCACCGCGGTGAACGTACAGGTGGAATTCCATTGTAGCACCGGCGTACGCGTAGCGGTCGTCAACGACGAAGGTGTGAACGATACCGCCGTATTGGTCACTGCCAAGGAGGTGACGGTGGGCGATATCACCTGCACGGTCACAGCGCTTTCATCCGTTAGCCCGCATCCATTTCCGGCATCATCCAACTGCACCATGGTGTTAGGGCCGTGAACGCTCAATTGTCCGTTCGTCCGGTGAAAGGTCAACAGCCGATCGGCCGTGAAAAGACGAGTGGATAGGGACGCCCCCGAAGCGTCCAATTTCACGAGAAGGCCTTGGTACGCGGCATTGCTTCCCGCCAGCAGCAGACTGCCGTCGGCCAGTTCAGTTGCCTGGTTTAAAAAGAGACCTCCGGATACATCACTGAGTTTCTCGCACCAAATGACCGTGCCTGCGGCATCGAGCTTCATGGCAAAGCCTTGGTAGGTCGGTCCGCTGCCATACGCGTAACCTGAACAGAGAAAATCCCCGTCACTCAAAGGAAGGACGCCATACATCTCCACCGATCCGGAAGGATCACCCAGGTCATACAACTTCATCCACAGCGCACCGCTTGCATCCGACTTCACCAACAGTGCCTGCAGGTGGCTCGACATAGCACCTTCGTAGCCCGTACCCCCGGCGAGTTGTACCACTGGCGCGCTGGTAGCTGTAGCGGTGTATACACGGAGCTGGGCCGGGGCTTGCACTTTGGTCCCGGTGAAGCTGGAGCCCGCGACATCCCCTTCAACGCGGAAAAAATGGTCCGCAAAACTTCCACCGGGATAGGAGTATGCGCTGAACGCATTGCCGTTTGGTACGGCAGCTACCAATTGATCCTGGTCGATCTGGTCACTGCTGAATCCTTTGTACCACTGAACGGCACCGGTGTTGTCCAACATCAGCATCATGGCCAAACTGTTCCCCCCGCACACCAATATGCCGTCCGTGAGCTTTGCCGCATCATCCATGAACGTAAGAGCCGTGTTGAGACTGTTCGATGTGCCGCCGGTGGTGGCCTGCAGATCATCCGTCAGCAACAGCTCCACGTAGCTCGAATCATACCCAAAATTGCGGTCGCAGACATACGCCATGGCACCGGCTCCCATGTCCAGCGGCACATGCTTTCTGATGTAGTCGTTCATGGCATATCCCTGTAGGTCCTGAGCCCTGCAACAGGACAACGTGCCGATGATCAAAATGAACAAGAGAGGTGTGCGCTTCATGACGATGGTGATATTCCGATTAAAGGTATAGTGGGGCCGTAAGAAATGTCCAGGAACAATAGGACAATGGTCTGCGCTCACCTGTACCTCAGTGCGGTTTCGCTTGAGTTCTTCCCTGGACTTGGCCTTGCCGCTATTCCCACGCTCCTGTTACATTCACCCGGCCTGACATCCGGCACCGAACCCCTTGTGCATGGCGAGAACGATCACCCTGACCTGCGTACTTGGTTCCGTTTTGATGTTGCCGTTGTGCGTTCTCGCGCAGAACGACACCCTCTCCAAAGCTTCTGCGAAGGACACCGTTCCCAAGGTCGTTTTCAGCGGCTACGTTGATGCCTACTATGCCTACTACACGGACAGCGTGGGCGATGGGAACTTTCAGCAATTCCCCACCGTGTCGCCACGCAGCGGCTTCGGCTTGAACGTGGCGATGGTGAGCGCTCGCTACGACGGGAAGAAGTACCGTGGGGTCATCGCGCTTCAGTACGGGGACATCCCGAAGAGCGCTTGGTCCCCGGACTTCAACAACATCCTAGAAGCTCATGCTGGGCTGCGACTGTGCAAAAAACTTTGGTTGGACGCGGGATTCTTCCGGACGCACTTCGGCACCGAGGCCCTTTACCCCAAGGAGAACCTTGCCAGTTCCATCACCGTGGACACTTGGCATGAGCCTTTTTACGAGTGCGGCATGCGCCTCGATTATGCGCCGACCGACAAGCTCACCATCGACCTCTATGTGCTGAACGGATACAATCTCTACGTGGACAACAACGCGAAGAAGTCCGTGGGCCTGCTTGCCACCTACGCGTTGGGCGACCACGGCAACATCGGCTACTCGAACTATATCGGCGACGACACGCCCACGGCGGCGGACAGCATCTCCCATCTGCGGTTTGAAAACAACCTCTTCCTGAACTACACGATAAAGAAGCTGACGATGCAAGCAGGCGTGGACTATTGCACCCAGCAGAACTCCAATCTCAGCCTCGTCCCGGATGTATCCGGCGCCGCATACAGTGCGTTGCTCACCCTGAAATACGCCTGCACCAAACACTTCGCCGTCGTTGCGCGCGAGGAGTGGTTCGATGATCCGGAAGGTTTTCTCGATGGTGTGCGGACCGACAAGAACGGGTACGCCACAGGCCTGAACCTCACCGGCACCACCATCGGCGCGGAGTACAAGCCAACACCCGACTCCTACCTGCGGCTTGAGGGTCGGCAGCTGATCACCGACCCCGACCAGGAGATCTTCCGCTGGGACAACGAGAACACGAACGTGCGCTTCGAGGCCATGCTGAACCTCGGCGTCTCCTTCTGAACATCATCTTTACCTCTCCTTCACCAAAACACTCCACTCATGTTCGACACCGGAACAACGGGCTTCATGCTTCTCGCCACCAGCCTTGTGATGCTGATGACCCCGGGCCTCGCCTTCTTCTACGGCGGCCTCGCGGGCAAGCGCAACATCCTCGGCATCATGATCCAAAGCTTCGTCAGCATGGGGATCACCACCATCATGTGGTTCATCTGCGGCTACTCGCTCTGCTTCAGCGGCGACGCGATGGGCGGCCTGATCGGCAATCTCGACAAGATGTTCATGCACGGCGTGGACCTCAACTCGCCCTTCCCCGGAAATCACAAGCTGCCGGAATTCGTCTTCATGGCCTACCAGATGATGTTCGCCATCATCACGCCCGCGCTGATCACCGGCGCCTTCGTGAACCGCGTCACCTTCAAGTCCTACCTCATCTTCCTGGTGCTCTGGCAACTGCTGGTCTACTATCCCTTCGCGCACATGGTGTGGGGCGGCGGCCTGCTGGCGCAATGGGGCGTGCTGGACTTCGCGGGCGGCATCGTGGTGCATGCCACGGCCGGTTTCGCCGCGCTCGCCTCGGTGCTCTATGTGGGCAAACGGCGTGACAAGGCCGCCACGCCGAACAGCATACCGCTCATCGCCATCGGCACCGGCCTGCTGTGGTTCGGCTGGTACGGCTTCAACGCGGGCAGCGAGCTGGATGTGAATGCCGTGACCGGCCTCGCCTTTCTCAACACCGACGTCGCCGCATCCTTTGCCGCCATCACCTGGCTGGTGATCGAGTGGAGCCAGCAGCGCAAGCCGAAGTTCGTAGGCCTGCTCACCGGTGCGGTCGCCGGGCTTGCGACGATAACGCCCGCCGCAGGATTCGTTTCGCTACCCTCGGCGGTCTTCATCGGCATCGCCGCCGGTTTCGTGTGTTATCTCGCCGTTCACCTGAAGAACCGCATGGGTTGGGATGATGCGCTGGACGTATGGGGCGTGCACGGCGTAGGCGGCTGCCTCGGTACCATCCTCCTCGGCGTCTTCGCCAGCAAGGCGATGAACGCGGCCGGGGCCGATGGCCTGATGAGTGGCGGCACGCACTTCTTCATCAAGCAGTGCATCGCCGTGGTCGGTGCGTGCATCTATGCCTTTATCTTCACCTATGTGATGCTCGCTGTGATCAACAAGATCACCGTGGTGCGCGTCTCGGAGGCTGAAGAGGACCAAGGCTTGGACGCGGCGCTGCATGGCGAGCAGGCCTACGATTCAGGCGCGCTGTAGGAACTTACGCTCTTGCCGTAGACGTGCGGCTGAACGCGTTGGGAACGCGAGCAGCGGATGCACGTGTTGGGGACCACGCGCAGGGCAAGCGCGAGCAGATCATGTTCACCGTTCGTGCGCGACCATTACTTCGGAACACGCTATTCGTCCGTCGTCGCTCCGCACGCGAAGTTCATACATGCCATCCGCCAAACCGGGCGGAATTTCCAGCTTGCCGACGGGGGATCCGTCCACATACACATGCGTGGAGTTGACAACCCTGCCCATCCCATCGATCAGATCAGCCTCCACGGCGGTGGTAGCATGCCCGGGGATCCCGAACACAATGGTCGATGACGCAGGGTTTGGATAGACGGCCATTTGATCCGCCAGGTGCAACTGCTCCACGCCCAGTGTATACGGCTGTAATGCATAGATCGCGTTGCCGCTGTTCGTGCTATCGGTGCCGTAGAACAGGAGTTCGTTGCCTACCGGGATCAATGGACTGTTGGGCTGCACACCGGGCACCACAACTGTGTTGTTGTCCGCCCCATTGCTTTGAACGATCCTCCACTGCGTTCCATTTCCGGTATACCGCTGCATTTGGAAGAACATGCTTCCGGCGAAATTGATGAAGTAGCGCATCGTAAGGCCCGACTGGCCGGTGGTGAACGATCGCACCAGACCTGTTCCGGCCGTGGTGCCATCGCTTTTGTACAGCCCGTTCTGCGAGCCATCGGAGCCTTGGAAATAGAGCAGGTTGTTGTATTCATGGTACTCGGCCGAGGCTTCGATGTCCGTGGTGACCACCTCCTGCGTTCCTGCGGGGGTGCCATCGCTCTTGAACAGCGTGGACGGACTGGTGCCACCACCGGCTTGGAACAGGAGGTCACCATTCACCCCCGCATAGAAATCGTTGTATTGAGTTGCATAAAGTGCCGGCTGCAATGTCGTTTCCAATTGAATGGTGCCGGCCTCAGTGCCGTCCGTGCGCCAGAGATGAGCCTGCCCCGGCGGCAGGACGTCATTGTTCGCAAGGAAGAACAAGTAGTTGCCCGCCACCGTGAAGTGCGGGTTGAAGCTGCCGCCATAGCCATCGTCCAGAGCACCCGCGGTGCCCGGCATAATGTCCTTCAGCACATGGGTGCCGGCCGATGTGCCATCGCTCACGAATACCTCTAAGCCGTGCACACTGTCGTTCGCGGTGAAGTAGACCTTGTTGTTGTAATCGGTCATGAAATGCGGATCCGACCCATGGCCTGCACCGGGGTATATATCCTTCACCTGCACAGTGCCCGCCGTGGTGCCATCGCTGCGCCATAGTTCGAAATCATATACATCGCTCGTCGATGCCTCGAAGTACAGGATGCCGTTGCTTTCGCAGAACGACGGATAGTTGCAGTGCGAAAAGTCCTGTCCGTTGAGGGGGGGTTGGCCGATGTCCTTCAGCAAGGACGTGCCCGCATCGGTTCCATCGCTTTTCCAGAGCTCGACACCATGGCTCCCATCATCCGCCAAGAAATAGAACTCGTCGTTGTAGGTGAAGGTGCGATAAGGATCCGGTCCACAACTGTTTGGGGTGAGCACATCATCCTCGCTCATCGGGTTGATGTCCTTCACCAAATGGGTGCCTGGGGCTGTGCCATCGCAGCCCCACAACTTGTGGCCACCAGCAGTCTTGTGGAAGAAGAGCATGCGATCCCCTGCATGGCCCATATACACAGCCAACATCGTATCCGGTGCAATGAGGACCGCCTGCGCGTGTGCGCCAAGAGTGAGTGCGAGCGCGCCAAAGATCAGGAGGTTTCGTGCCATGTTCCGGAAGGGATCGATCAACGGGTTATTTGGAGTACTGCTAGAATACGGTCAGGAACTTCATCGGCTTAAAGAAGAAGCTGGCACCGGCCGATGAAGGTATGCCAAGCGGACGACCGCAGAGTAAAGCAATGATGCACGATGTTGTTCAAGTCCGCGTTGGGGACACGCTGGCAATTGCGGAATTAGAAGGTCGCTTGTTCCGGAAGCCCCTGCGGAAACCCCTGCCAGCCGGAGGCCTCGAGCAGCTGCAACGCGTGGGCACCAACAGGACGATAGCCCGTGGTGGTGGACATGCGGCAAACCACGGATGAGGCTCCGGGGCGCGAGCAGCGGATGCACGCGTTGGGGACATCCCACAAGTGACCCCGGCCTGTTCTGGCTGGAACTCACCTTCCGGTTAGGCCGGGAACACTTGCGGAAGCTTGGGTCATACGGTCTTATCCAATGCCCAGAGTATTAGAACAATTCCAAGCCCAATTAATGCAACTGTAGCACCTATTATATCAGTTGTAATAAGCATGTCACCCGGTTGCCGTTCTTTTTTTATGCGGCTTTTCATGCGGGAGTAGCCATAAAAAGCTGCGGCTACAATGCCAAGTATTCCACCGATGATCTTTATCACATCAATATGCTCCCTGATCAACTCCATCATCGGTGCAATCTAATCTGTCATGACGCATTGATGAACGCACGCGTTCGGAGCCGATCCTCCCGTTCACTCGCGCGAGCAGCGGATGCACGCATTGGGGACATCCCACAAGTGACCCCGGCCTGTTCGGGTTGGAACTCACCTTCCGCTTAGGCCGGGAACACTTGCGGGAGCTTGGGAGCGAGTGCGAGCGATTGAAATACCTTGCCTTCAAAACACATCCCAATGAAAACCGACACCTACACCAAAACTGTTTTGACCATCATCGCCGTTTGCTTGCTCTTCATCGCTGGGAAGCAGGTGGACCTGTTCCCGAAGGCCTATGGAGCTGGTGAAGGCGGGTTCGCTAATATTCCGCTCAATGAAGACGGAACTGTTAATGTTCGCATAGTCGAGGCACCTACGATGGATGTGAATATCACATCCTGTGATGCCAATGCCTTTTACAGAGCCGAACCTATCAAGGTCGAAACATCTAACTGATTCGTTGGCGCAATTACGTGGGACACCCGAGCAAGTGCAGGGGCTTGGGGCGGTATCTCTATACTTGCTTCGAAATCGAGCAAGAATGAAAACGATAGCCCTAGCTCTCTTTTTCGTATTCCCCCATTTGAATACGCAAGATCGACAGTGTTATGACTTGAGCACGCGCTCTTCATGGATCAATATGGTGTGTTATGATGATGGAGCGATGAGCATTCAGATGCAGGGCAACACCTACAATTTCTGCGACGTGCCAAGTAGCGTCTTCGTCGGCCTAGTCAATGCAAATAGCCCCGGGACGTACTACGACCAAAACATCCGAGGCCGATATCGCTGTTCGGGATATTGACCGTATGAACGCGCACTGAGTTCCGAGTGCGTTCTCCGCTCGCGCGAGCGGGTTGCCTGTTCTGGTTGGAACTCACCTTCCGGTTAGGCCGGGAACACTTGCGGGAGCTTGGGGACCCTGCAATCAGTGGCGGTCATCAACGCGCATAAAGCTGCCGGGCTCACACTTTACGCTAACGGTCATTCCCGTCCCAATTGTCAATGGGTAACGACCCGAGAAGCCAATCTTGTCGCCGTCGGGATCAACGTACACGAAATACGAGGGATTATGTTCAGACTTGGAGGAGGTTCCCGTCACCAGAGCTTTAGGTGTCTTATCATCCTTTCCTAGAATAAAACAGGCACATCCCTCGTCCATTGACATAATCCACCACACATGGCCTTGTTCGATGCGGAGGGTATCCATGTACCACTCGGTTTCACTACCAATATCCATTACCCTCTGTGCATAGAGTGAACAGGGCAGAAATAACAGAACGAACAGGGCGCTACGCATGCTACCATGGATTTGAATCAACGCAAATCTAATTAAGGTAGGTGGAGAGAAGCAGCTATGACCCCCGGATGCACGTGCTCGGGTTTTCCCCGAGTGCGCTAGTGCATAGGGCCTCCGGCCCGCCTCATGATGTGATACTTACGGAACGAGACGGGCCGGAGGCCCTAGAACGCCTGCCACTCGGTAAAAAGCCGAGCGGCTGCTCGCGTTGGGACACGCGAGCGAGTGCAGGGGAAGCGCTTCACTGGTTCGAAGAGCTCGTCAAACCCTCAAACTCTTTGATGTTGTCTTCGAAATCACTGCTATAGTTGGTATCAGACATCAAACGATTGTCCAGTGTTTTTACTGTTAACGGGCCATAATCTGACTGCCCCGCAACTACGTGTACGAAATAATGGCTTATTCGCAATGGTGCATACCTGCCTCCGACAGCGATCTGAAAGTAGGCCTCGTCGCCATCCTGTTGCTTACGAAGTGGAACCTGAACTTGGAAATATTCCTCATGCATGACTCCAAAGTATAGTGTATCTGTCACGCCGGTCATTGTTATTTGCTGCATACCATGCCCGTAGGATAGCTTCCTCTTATCAAATTCATTGTGAATGAATCGACCACCTCCGACAATAACCTGGAGGCTAACATCTCGTTCATTCTGGCGCATTGAATGATTCCAACATGCGATCTTGAAGTGTATTGTATTAGTCTCTAATTCTTGAGTGATTCTAGTCACTCGAAAATATGCACGAACATCAGGGAAGGTTACTTGCCGCATTAGTGCTTGAACAATGTGGTGTGGTGCCTTCTCGGTTTTTCCGTACAAGCGAAAGAAGTACGTTCCACCAATTTGATGAGGTCCAAATGGACTTTTGGGGACCTCGAACAGATAAATCCGCGTTCCGTCTTTTGACAATTGCCGATGTCGAATAACTGGTGGAAGGGGCGTAATCCTTGATGTCAACCTGTCCGTCAATTGGTCCGACTCAAGATCCAATGGAACATGCGTCAACTCACCTTGTACAATCTTCTCCTTGCTTCCAGGTGCTCTTGTACCAATAGGTGCACCCCATACGACGATTCCGCCTTCGGAATTCATCATGGCGCAAAGCGTCTCATTAATGCGCTGCTCGTGAGTACCAATTTCTTTCCTTCCACGCTCATCGAATGCCTTGTACTCGATGACATCCGTTTCAATACGTGGTGATGCAAGGAACTTCTTCAAATCATCGAATTGAAGGTCTTCGAATGATTTATCGAAAACGGTTTCACAAAGCGTAGGTGCGTTCATGACGGAAGTGTTCTTAGACGAAACAGGCAATCCTAAAGATCGCCTGTTTCGTCTTGTGCTCGGCTCCCTACGCCCCACACATCTCACACCCCTCCGGGTTATCCAGTGAGCAAGTGATCTGTGCTTGCGCCTCGCTGCTCATGGTAACAGAAACAGCCTGCGCGGCGGCCAAGGATTCGGCACTGTGCTCCAACACGGGCTGCGCCGTTTTTGCAGTGGCTTCGGCCGGTTGCGCCAGTTTGCTCTTGTCGAGCGTGAACTTGATGGCGTCGGTGGCGGCCTTGGTGCGGAGGTAGTACATGCCGGTCTTCAGGCCGCTCTTCCAGCTGTGGAAGTGCATGCTGGTGAGCTTGGCGAAGTTCACGTTCTCCATGAAGACGTTGAGGCTCTGGCTCTGGCAGATGTAGGCCCCGCGGTCGGCGCTCATGTCGATGATGGTCTTCTGGCTGATCTCCCACGCGGTCTTGTACAGCTCCTTGAGGTTCTGCGGGATCTCCTGGATGTGCTGCACGCTGCCGTTGCCCTGGATGATCTGGTTCTTCATCTCCTCGCTCCAGAGGCCGAGCTTCACCAGGTCGCGCAGCAGGTATTTGTTCACCACGATGAATTCGCCGCTGAGCACGCGCCGCGTATAGAGGTTGCTGGTGTAGGGCTCGAAGCACTCGTTGTTGCCGAGGATCTGCGCGGTGCTGGCCGTGGGCATCGGTGCCACCAGCAGGCTGTTGCGGATGCCGAACTGCTTGATCTCGTCGCGCAGGATGTCCCACTCCCAGCGGTCGCTGGGCTTCACGCCCCACATGTCGAACTGCAGTTTGCCTTGGCTGGCGGGGCTTCCGGGATAGGTCTCGTAGTGGCCTTCCTCCTTCGCGAGCTCCTTGCTGGCGGTGAGTGCGGCGTAGTAGATGGTCTCGAAGATCTCGCGGTTGAGCACCTTGGCCTCCACGCTCTCGAAGGGATGGCGCATGAGAATGAAGGCGTCCGCGAGGCCCTGCACGCCGATGCCGATGGGGCGGTGGCGCATGTTGCTGCGGCGCGCCTCGGGCACGGGGTAGTAGTTCTGGTCGATCACCCGGTTGAGGTTCTTCGTCAGTTCCACGGTGATCTCAAAGAGCTTCTGGTGGTTGAACTTGCCCTTCTCCACGAATTTCGGCAGGGCGATGGAGCCGAGGTTGCACACGGCCACTTCGTCCGGCGCGGTGTACTCGATGATCTCGGTGCAGAGGTTGCTGCTCTTGATGGTGCCGAGGTTCTGCTGGTTGCTCTTGCCGTTGGCGCTGTCCTTGAAGAGGATGTAAGGCGTGCCGGTCTCGATCTGGCTTTCGAGGATCTTGAACCAGAGGTCCTGCGCCTTCATGGTCTTGCGACCCTTGCCTTCGCTCTCGTACTTCTCATAGAGCGCCTCGAACTTCGGTCCCCAGTTGTCGCCGAGGCCGGGGCATTCGTTGGGACACATCAGCGTCCAGTCGCCGTTCTGCTCCACGCGCTTCATGAAGAGGTCCGGGATCCACATGGCGTAGAAGAGGTCGCGGGCGCGCATCTCCTCCTTGCCGTGGTTTTTCTTCAGTTCGAGGAAGTCCTCCACGTCGGCGTGCCAAGGCTCGAGGTAGATGGCGAAGCTGCCCTTGCGCTTTCCGCCGCCTTGGTCCACGTAGCGGGCGGTGTCGTTGAAGACGCGCAGCATGGGGATGATGCCGTTGCTGGTGCCGTTGGTGCCCTTGATGTAGCTGCCCTTCGCGCGGAGGTTGTGGATGCTGAGGCCGATGCCGCCGGCGCTCTGGCTGATCTGCGCGCACTGCTTCAGCGTGTCGTAGATGCCGTTGATGCTGTCGTCCTTGAGTTGCAGCAGGAAGCAGCTGCTCATCTGCGGCTTGGGGCTGCCTGCGTTGAAGAGCGTGGGCGTGGCGTGGGTGTACCAGCCTTCGCTCATGCTGTTGTAGGTATCGATGGCGGCCTCGAGGTCGCCCTTGTGGATGCCTACGGCCACGCGCATCAGCATGTGCTGCGGGCGCTCGGTCACCTTGCCGTTGAGGCGCAGCAGGTAGCCGCGCTCGAGGGTCTTGAAGCCGAAGTAGTCGTACTGGAAATCGCGGTCATAGATAATGGCGCTGTCGAACATCTCGGCGTTCTTCTGGATCAGCTCGTGCACATCGTCGGCGAGCAGCGGCGCGCGCTGGTCCGTCTTCGGATCGATATAGTCATAGAGGTCCTTCATGGTCTCGCTGAAGGACTTCTTGGTGTTCTTGTGGAGGTTGCTCACGGCGATGCGGCTGGCGAGCTGCGCATAGTCCGGGTGGCGCACCGTCATGGTGGCGGCGACCTCGGCGGTAAGGTTGTCCAGCTCGGTGGTGGTGACGCCGTCGAAGATGCCGTCGATCACTTTCAGTGTGACCTGAGTGGCGTCCACGATGGGGTCCAGCCCGTAGCAGAGCTTCTTCACCCGAGCGGTGATCTTGTCAAACTTCACCGCCTCCCGGCGTCCGTCGCGCTTGATTACATACATGCTTATTGGTTTTGGTTTTTACCCCCGGATGAGCTCCCGCTTGCCGGTGGGTTGATGAGTTACTGAATGCGTTACGAGTTGGCGGGTTACGGGTTGGCGTGTTGCGTGTTCGTTTCCTGTTTCTCGCGGTTCCAAGGTCTCTTTCTGGTTGGCGCGCCCGAAGTGGGTGGCCTTGTGTTCTTCAACTGTTGAATGTGGGATCGTGCCTCCAAAAGCCAACCCGCAACCCGTAACCCGTTAACCCGCAACGGAAACGATGCTTGCGGAATTAGAAGTCAGCGTCCAAGGAAAATTTGTTGCCCTCCTTGTTGGTGTTCATCACCCCCGCCTTCTGGTACTCGCCGACCCGCTTTTCGAAGAAGTTCGTCTTCCCCTGCAAGCTGATCATGTCCATGAAGTCGAACGGATTGGTGGCGTTGTAGACCTTCTCGTTGCCGAGCTCCATCAGCAGGCGGTCCGCCACGAACTCGATGTACTGCTGCATCAGCTTGGCGTTCATGCCGATGAGGTTCACGGGGAGCGCATCGGTCACGAATTCCTTTTCGATCTCCACCGCATCGGTGATGATCTTCTCCACGGTCTTCTTGCTCAGCTTGCCCTTGAGGTGCTTGGTATAGAGCAGGCAGGCGAAGTCGCAGTGCAGGCCCTCGTCGCGGCTGATCAGCTCGTTGCTGAAGGTGAGGCCCGGCATCAGGCCGCGCTTCTTCAACCAGAACAAACTGCAGAAGCTACCGCTGAAGAAGATGCCTTCCACAGCCGCGAAGGCCACGAGGCGCTCCGCGAAGTTGCCCTTGTCGATCCAGCTCAGGGCCCAATCGGCCTTCCTCTTCACGCAGTCCATGGTGTCGATGGCGCGGAAGAGCTTATCCTTCTCAAAGGTGTCCTTGATGTAGGTGTCGATCAGCAGGCTGTAGGTCTCGCTGTGGATGTTCTCGATGGCGATCTGGAAGCCGTAGAAAAAACGCGCCTCGGTGTATTGCACCTCGTGCAGGAAGTTCTCGGCGAGGTTCTCGTTCACGATGCCATCGCTGGCGGCGAAGAAGGCGAGCACATGCTTGATGAAGAAGCGCTCGTCGTCGTTCAGCTTGTCGTTCCAGTCCACGAGGTCGGCGCTCATGTCGATCTCCTCAGCTGTCCAGAAGCTGGCCTCATGCTTCTTGTAGAAGGACCAGATGTCGTTGTGCTGGATGGGGAAGAGGACGAAGCGGTCCTTGTTCTCCATCAGCAGCGGTTCATGCTCCGTGCCCGCGTTCTTCGACATCGCACCATCCATGCTCAATTGCTGCTTGTCCGTGGTGGTGTCGTTGGGGTCTGTTTGGGCCATGTGCGCTGCGATCATTAAGGGACGATGTGGCTGTGGGGGGACCCACTGGGCATGCTTCGATCTATTCGGTTTCCTCGGTAGGGCGACGGGCCGCATCCTCAGGTTGACAAAGATGGTCGCCACGGTCCCGGATGGCCGGACGGGATATCCCGAGTTTTAAACATCCGCCGGAAAGGCCCGCTGATCGTGGGATGTAGCGATCGGCGACTCCTGCAAGCATAATTTTTCACGAACCGTCAACGATCCGATAACACCAAGCCCACTGCGGAATCCGGCCCTTGAAGATACGAAGAATATAGGATCGGCGCACCTATACGGAAAGGTCTTTAGCCTCATTCCGCTACACGCGCGGAAAGCGATGAATGAAAGGTATTGGAAGTGCAGGTCAACGGTCACTTGCGCCGGTCAACCTGCGCGTAACGCACGTCGATCGTGCATTGCTGAACGAGTGATCGCCTATTTCGCAGGAACCGCACCGGGCCGGTTCAGCCACTCGGCGTAGATGCCTTCCAGTTCCTCATACCAGTCCGCTCCATACACGCGGGTGAGCGATTCCTTGAGGAAGCGGAACACGGGCACGCCCAGCTTCGCACCCAGCGCACAGGCCGGGGAGCAGATGTCCCACTGGTGATAGTTGAGGCCAT
This sequence comes from Flavobacteriales bacterium, assembly GCA_041691695.1. Lineage (GTDB taxonomy): Bacteria > Bacteroidota > Bacteroidia > Flavobacteriales_F > PHOS-HE28 > PHOS-HE28. The sequence goes on along the minus strand of JBEPUG010000015.1, from coordinate 2,219 downwards.
CGTGGTACTTCAGCTTCTCCACGCGGATGGGATACAGGTGGCAGCTGATCGGCTTGTTGAAGGGGATCTTGCCGTCGTGAAAAGCCTGCTCGATGCCGCACTTCCACACGCCGGTGCGGTCCTTCTTCGCATAAACGCATTCGGCATACTCCTGCACGATCGGAGTGACGAGCTCGCCATCGATGTCCACCACACTGGTGCAGCCCTGGTCCTTCACCGACTTCTTGCCGCGGGCGGTCATGTAGGGCTCGATGGCGTCGTAGTGCTGCGCGATGAGCTTCGCCTCCTCGGGCTCCAACGGCGCACCGCTGTCACCGATCTCGCAGCAAGCGCCCTTGCAGGCATCGAGGTTGCACACGAAGCGCTTCTCGAAAAGTTCTTCACTGATGAGGGTGCCGCGGTGTTCGATCATTTTGCGGATGCGAAGCTACGGGCATGAGAGACAGCCATAAGCTCCAAGCCATAAGCCACAAGCTTTAAGCTTGGAGCTTGCAGCTTGTGGCTTGCGGCTCAATCCACGACGCGCGCTACCTTCCCAAAAATCACTCCCATGAAAGACTTCAAGAAACTCCTGATCTGGCAGAAGGCGATGAACATGACCGACCTGGTGTTCGACATGTACGAGGAGCAGCCTTGGCAGAAGGTGGCGGAATTGAAAGGTCAATCAACACGGGCTGCCATATCCATCGTGTCCAACATCGCGGAAGGGAACTCGCGCCGCAGCGAAAAGGACAAGTATCGCTTCATGGAATATGCCTTGGGTTCCGCATTCGAACTGGAGACCCAAACCCTCGTGCTTCAGCGCAGAAAATGGGCACCGATAAAAGAGGCCGAGCAGATCCTGATCGCAGTTGAGGAACAACAGCGAATGCTCCAAGGCTTCATGGCCAAGCTCAAGTCCTAGTAACCGAGACCAAGCTTGTGGCTTGAGGCTTGAGGCTTGGAGCTCGACCCAGTTCTCTTATTGCTCCCATCTTTGCAACCGCGCCCCGTCAAAGCATTCCAAGACGTAGACGCCATCCCCATGAGCACCGGAGAAGACAGACTGAAGGCCCTTATCGGCCACGCCAAGGAATATGGATTCGTGTTCCCCAGCAGCGAGATCTACGACGGCCTGAGCGCCACCTACGACTACGGCCCCTACGGCGTCGAACTGAAGAACAACATACGTCGCTACTGGTGGGAGGCGATGACGAAGCTGAACGAGAACATCGTCGGCATCGATGCGGCCATCTTCATGCATCCCATGGTGTGGAAGGCCAGCGGTCACGTGGACGCCTTCAGCGATCCCTTGATCGACAACAAGGACAGCAAGAAACGCTACCGTGCCGACGTGCTCCTCGAGGACCACATCGCGAAGTACCAGGACAAGATCGCGAAGGAGGTGGAGAAGGCGAAGAAGCGCTTCGGCGATGCATTCGATGCGGAGCAGTTCCTCGCCACCAACCCCAACGTGAAGCGCAGCCAGGACCGCATCGACGCGGTGGAGTGCCGCATGAAGGAGGCCTTGAACGCGAATGACCTTGTGGCCTTGCGCAAGCTGATCCTCGATGAGGAGATCAAGTGCCCGGTGAGCGGTACCGCCAACTGGACCGACGTGCGGCAGTTCAACCTGATGTTCGCCACCGAGCTCGGCAGCGTGAGCGGCGAGAGCAGCACCATCTACTTGCGGCCCGAGACCGCACAAGGCATCTTCGTGAACTTCCTCAACGTGCAGAAGAGCGCGCGGATGAAGATCCCCTTCGGCATCGCACAGACGGGCAAGGCTTTCCGAAACGAGATCGTCGCGCGGCAGTTCGTCTTCCGCATGCGCGAGTTCGAGCAGATGGAGATGCAGTTCTTCGTGAAGCCCGGCACTGAGATGCAGTGGTACGAGACGTGGAAGGCGAAGCGCATGGCCTGGCACAATGCCCTCGGCATGCCGGCAGAGGATTACCGTTTCCACGACCACATCAAGCTGGCGCACTACGCCAACGCCGCGGCCGACATCGAGTTCAACTTCCCCATGGGTTTCAAGGAGCTCGAGGGCATCCATAGCCGCACCGATTTCGATCTCAGCAACCATGAGAAGTTCAGCGGCCGCAAGCTGCAGTACTTCGACACGGAGGCAAACGAGAGCTACGTGCCCTACGTGGTGGAGACGAGCATCGGGCTGGATCGCATGTTCCTCGCCGTCCTCAGCGCCGGTTCGCTCGCCGCCCAGGCGCCCGGTCCCGTGC
>JBEPUG010000014.1:0-32327 GCA_041691695.1 Flavobacteriales bacterium | reverse complement strand
GGCAATGCGAAGGCTGCACTTTTGACCCATAGGCCAAAAGATGGGCGCTTGGGTGTTACCACCATCGCCTGCACTTCGTGCGGAAAGCGCTCGAAGAATCCTTCGGACACAACGAAAGGATCGTGTTTCCGTAGCCCACAGAGCGTAGGTGCGCTCCTTCGCAGTTCGTCGTTTTCGCTCAGGTCTTCCATTGTCGTGCGGTATTGGGACGCACCTAAGGTCAAATGGTTTGATCCGATGCCGGAGATGCGGAAGTGATCTCGTTCTCGATCTTCTTTACTGCGAGATGGTAAGAGGATTTCAGCGCGCCCACGCTGGTGCCGGTCACGCGGCTCATGTCTGTGTACTTAAGGCCATCAAAGTATTTCATGGTGAACACCGCACGCTGCTTGGGCGGAAGCTTCATCACGGCGTGTTGAAGCTTGCGTTCGATCACTTCTCCGGAGAAATGTGCGCTGGAGCCCAAGCTGCCCACGAGCCGTTCGGTCACCTCTGCATCGCTGGTGAAGAGGCCGCGGCGCATGTGCTTCAGGTGGGTGAGGCATTCGTTATGCGCGATACGGTACATCCAGCTGAAGAGCTGCGCATCCTCACGGAACTTGTCGAGCCCCGTCCATACTTTGATGAAGACATTCTGCAGTACATCCTTCGTCTCATCCGGGTCCGTCACCATGCGCCGGATGAAGGCATACAGCCGCTGTTGATGTTTCCGCACGAGCATGTTGAAGGCATAGTGACGACTCTCCACCTCGCGGAAGAGGGCGATCAATTCCTCGTCGCTGGGTTCCTCCATCAATGGATCAGAAGAACGGACGATGAAAAGATTGGAAAATGAAATGCCGCTCTCAGTGTCCGCAACATCAAGTACTCCCGCAGGGTCACACTTTTGCGACCCGGCAGGATCACTGCCTCTGCACACTGCGCCCGGTCGGTCACTTCCGCTTCAGCACCCGCCTCACCGCCGCCACGACATCCGGCGTATCGAGGCCGTACTTCGCAAGCAGTTGTTCCGGGGTGCCGCTTTCGCCGAAGCTGTCGTTCACGGCAACGAATTCCATTGGTGTGGGGTGCACGCGCGCCAAGAGCTGCGCGATGCTGTCGCCCAAGCCTCCGTTCCGTTGATGTTCCTCGCAACTCACTACGCATCCGGTCTTCTTCGCTGAACGTAGGACGGCTTCCTCATCCAAGGGTTTGATCGTGTGCACATTGATCACTTCCGCATGGATGCCTTGCTTCTCCAGTTCCTCTGCTGCCTGCAATGCTTTCCACACCAAGTGCCCGCAAGCGAAGATGCTCACGTCGCCGCCTTCACTCAGCAGCTGGGCCTTGCCGATCTCGAACGGCGTTTCCGGCGTGATGAAGACCGGCCACTTCGGTCGCCCGAAACGCAGGTAGACCGGGCCTTCGTGGTCGGCGATAGCGATGGTGGCCTGCTTGGTCTGGTTATGGTCGCAAGGCACGATCACCGTCATGCCAGGCAGCATCTTCATCAATCCGATGTCCTCGAGGATCTGGTGCGTGGCGCCGTCCTCGCCGAGCGTGAGCCCCGCATGGCTGGCGCAGATCTTCACGTTCTTGCCGGCGTAGGCAATGCTCTGGCGGATCTGGTCATACACGCGTCCTGTGCTGAAATTGGCGAAGGTTCCAGTGTAAGGGATCTTGCCACCGATGGTCATCCCGGCGGCCATGCCCATCATGTTCGCTTCGGCGATCCCCGCTTGGAAAAAGCGATCAGGAAAGGCCTTGGCGAAGGCGTCCATCTTCAGCGATCCGGTGAGGTCCGCGCACAACGCCACCACGCGTTCGTCGCGCTGGCCGACCTCCAGCAATCCGGCGCCGAATCCACTGCGGGTATCCTTCTTGTCAAGTACGGGGTAGGTGGTCATGGTGTTGGTGATTGGTGGCTGGTGATTGGTGATTGGGCGATCTCGCGACTCAAGACTCACGACTAAAGGGCTCGAGACTGTGCTTCGTGCCTCTGTGGTTTGTATCCGTTCTCAAAATTCCAGGTTCACTGCCCTTCCCGGCGCAACGGTCACGTCCTTCACGACGGAGAAGGCCGTTTCCCGCGCATTGCCGGAACGGTAAATGACGCGGTAATCTCCGGGTAGCAAGCGGAACTGGTTGCGCGCCAAGTGCGGATCAAGGTCCACCACAAGCTTCAGTTCCTCGCCATCCATCTGGAAGACGCCACCGGGGCCGGGCGTATTGGTGATCACATTCAGAACACCGCTTTGCGGGATGCTCACCGGCGTGGTCGTGCTCTGCTTGATCTCCACGTTCGGGATCATGAGGCGCGGAAGGGTCAGCACTTCAAGATCGTACAGGCCGGTGCGGTAAAGCTGCGTGGAATTCATCGGCTGCGCGTTCAACGTGGTCATCTCCCCCTGCCTCCGCACGATGCAAGGGATCGGTCCATCGCTCGTCAGGGCGCCCTCGGTGCGCAGGTCCAGCGTTCCCTGCCCGGCCACCAAGGCGATCACATTGTTCTCCCCGGGGAGCAAGGTGACATTCTCCTTTACACTCGATGGAATGGTGTGGGCTACGATCCGGTAGGTGAAGATCGGGTCGATGTTGAGCGTGTCCGGTTCGCCGCGCACGGTGAGGGTGTGCACGAAGTTGTACCGCGCTACGCCGGTCTTCTGGTCATAGAAGGTCACCGGTACATCGGTCTCTGTGGGCTTGCTGTCGTCCGTGAGCAGCAGCAGTTGGGTGGTGGTGCTATTGAGGGCCTGGTCGATAACCACCTTTAGCACGCGATCGAACATTTCCGGGGTACTCGCGTCGAAGTAGTTTCCCACGCACTTCAGGCTGTACTTGCTCGCGTCCTCGATCCCGATGCCGATCACGAAGGGCTTCAGGATGATCCCCTTCGCTTGCAGGGCGCGGCTTACGGCGCAAGGGTCCTCGTCGCAGGCTTCGATGCCGTCCGTGATAAGTATGATGACATTGCGCGAAGTGCGGTCCGGGAAATCCGCAGCGGACTTCTCCAGCGAGCGTGCGATAGGCGTGGTGCCGAGGCAGCGCACGGAATTCATTTTGGCGCGGATGGCGTCGCCGTTGTTGGGTCCGAACGGAACTTCGAGCTTCGTATCGTCGCAATCCTGCTTGCCGGGTTCAATGCGTGTTTGATGGCCGTAAAGGCGCAGCGCCAGTTGCACGTTAGGCGCGCGTTCCAGCGGTCCCAAGGATTCGAAAAGCACTTTGCGTGCGGCGTCGATCTTCGGTTCGTTGCCCCAGAAAGCGTTCATGCTGTTGCTGCAATCCATCACGAAGAGGATGCGCGTGAGCTGCGGGGACTTTTCCTTTTTTTGGGCGAATGCGAGGGAAGGGAGGAAAAGGAAGATCAGGAGATAGGGCAGGGAAGCGTGGTGGCGCGAGACGCTGAGAAATGCAAAGGCTTTTGGACGAGGGAATGAAAAATGAAGAATGAAAAATGTAGAATGTAGAATGCTGTTCCGCAGGCGTCGTGATTTTCCGATCACGCGCCTGACAACGTACAACTCCCGATGAATATCGGGAGAACCATCAACTTGCATTTTGAACCCTATAACGCGAGCGAAGGCAAAAGCGTGCCGAAGGGAGGAAGCCGCAGCGGAGCGCACGATCAATAATCACCAAGAGTTTCCGGAAGCTGCTCCAGTGCGGCGGCCAGTTGCGCGTCGTTCGGCGCGATGCCGTGCCACTCGTGGCTGCCTTCCATGAAGTCGACGCCCGAACCCATTTCGGTATGCATCAGGATCATAACGGGCTTGCCCTTGCCAGTGCGGGAGATAGCCTCGGCCAGCCCGGTCAGAACCGCGTCCATGTCGTTGCCCTGCATCTCCATTACGTCCCAGCCGAACGCCGAGAATTTCGCGTGAAGGTCGCCCAGTGGCATCACGTCATCCACGTCGCCATCGATCTGGCGGCCGTTCCAGTCCACGGTCGAGATAAGGTTGTCCACCTTCTTGCCGGCCGCTACGATCGCCGCTTCCCAGATCTGACCTTCCTGCAACTCGCCATCGCCGTGCAGCGTGAAGACCAATGTGGGATCGTCGTTCAATTTCTTCGCTAACGCAGCGCCGATGCCGACGCTCATACCTTGCCCAAGCGAGCCACTGGCCATGCGCACACCTGGCAGACCTTCATGCGTTGTTGGATGCCCTTGCAGGCGTGAGTTCAGTTTGCGGAAGGTCTTCAGCTCCTTGATGGGGAAATAGCGATCGCGTGCCAGCACACTGTAGAACACTGGACTGATGTGGCCGTTGCTGAGGAAGAAGAGGTCCTCACCTATGCCGTCCATGGTGAAGTGCTTCGGGTCATGGCGTAGCACATGGAAGTAGAGCGCGGTGAGGAAGTCGGTGCAGCCCAGCGATCCCCCGGGGTGACCGCTTTGGCAGGCATGCACCATGCGCACGATATCACGGCGCACCTGCGTGGCGATGGATCGGAGTTCCACCGTGGTGGGGTTGGAGCTCTTGGCCGGAGCGGTGTTCGTCATGATGGGCAGGGTGTCGATCTGGTCCGCGAAGGTACCCGGGGCGGTCCGGAAGCCTTGGTGCAGGTGGATAACTTTTGAAAAGTGGGAGAATTTTGGAGCAGGATGAAAGATGGGGCCCATGTCGACGCCAAGGCGGGACAACATGTTCTGTGGTGTATTCATGAATAGGCGCTAAGGAGGATCCGAGATCAATCCCGCATTCCCCGGCCGTCTCATCCCAAATAGCAGCACCGATCTTCTCGGAAAGACAGCCACGGACGTGGATCAGAACACGATCTTCATCCGCTTGGTGCGGTTGCGATACGCGTGTTTCTTGTGCTGGTGCTTATACAGCTTGTAGTGGAGGTCGAACTTGAGGAACATATAGCCATCGTTGTGCTTGGGCTGCCCTCGTTGTTGCCCTGTGGCGGTCTGGCCAGCGATGTCGCCTAGGCTGGGGTCTGCAAAGTGTGCGGCGATAGGTCCACGAGCGGCCGCGATGGCGTTGTTATCGTAATAGACCCCGCTCACATCGTCGATGTAGTCCGTGAAGGTCTTGGTATACTGCAGTTCGAGACCCAAGGTGATCTTCTTGTCCAAGGCCTTACGGATGCCAAGGCCCATTGGGATGCACACTCCGGTTAGAGCGTATTCCGCAGGACCTCCGGGCAAGCCTTGACCTTCTGTGCCCAAAGGACGCAGCGCCACCCAACTGCCGTTGAACTGCGCCTTTGGGTTGAAGTGGAAGGCGCCCACGCCGGCAAAGAGATAGACCCCCAATCGGCTTGATGATCGGCCCTGCACCCCACGCAGATCGTAGACATGTCCCGGTTGCTCTTGCCGCAGGAAATACTCAAGGCAGAGTTGGCCCTCGTATAGGTTGGAACGGAAGCTCAGATTGCGATTCTGGCGGAAGGGTTCCTTTGTGAGGTCGTCATTTCCTTCCAAGACGCCATAGGTGGCATTTACGCGCAAGCTGAGTTTTTGAAGCAGATAGTAACGATATCCGAGGCTCACCGCAGGCTTGGTCTGGCTCAATTCCAGATCCCATACGAAGGGGGAACCTACCGCATTGCGACCGCCCAACTCGCCCAGGAAATTGGTCATACCCACTCCAAGGGTCAACTCCTGTCGGTGGGTCTTCCAGTATTCGGAGGTCCGGAAATATTGAGCATGCACAGCTTCCCCGGCAACAAATGTCAAGGTCAATAACAGGGCTCGGATCGTCTTGCGGGCGCTCACGCGTTCACGTTCAGCGTCAAATATAGCGGGCCTTTCCTCGTTCGTCCAGATGGAACGCATTGGTTTTCAACGACTGCAGACGGGCCCGGGTTTGCCTTCACCTTATGGAAGTGGTTTCAGCACGGCCCAAGCCATCACAATCCCGGCACAGACCGACACGTTCAGCGAGTGCTTGGTGCCGGCTTGAGGAATGACGAGCGCCCCGTTGCAGGCTGCCACCACGGCGGCATCCACACCATGAAGCTCATTGCCGAAGACCAAGGCCGTGCCCACTTCCGGAGAAGGCCGCCAGTTCTCCAGCGAAACGGCCTGTTCGGTCTGTTCCACCGCGATCACCTGCCAGCCTTCCGCCTGCAAGGCCTTCACCGCTTCCAAGGTGGTCCCGTGGTGCTTCCAAGCCACGCTGAGCGTCGCGCCCAGAGCGGTCTTCTCGATCTCACGGTGCGGCGGCAGGGGCGTGAAGCCGCAGAGGTCGAGGCCCTCCAGCGCGAAGGCGTCGGCGGTGCGAAAGATGGAGCCCACGTTGTGCCGGCTGCGCACATCGTCCAGCACGATGCGTAAGGACCGCTTCGCCATGGCCTTGTATGCTGAAGCGTCGATGCGCCCCAGTTCATCCATGGTCAGTTTGCGGTCGGGGAGCGGCATGCGGCGGGTGTTGAAAAAGGATGATATCGAATGGGGCAAAGGACGGGAATGAACCGGTACTTTTCGGGCTGCCCGGACTGGATCACCATCTTCGTCGCGATGCCCAAAGACCCCACAGCCGAAACCCCCTTGATGCTCCAATACCAGCGGATCAAGGGCCAGTACCCGGATGCGATCCTGCTTTTCCGCGTGGGCGATTTCTACGAGACCTTTCTGCAGGATGCCGTCACCGCCTCTGCCGTGTTGGGCATCACGTTGACCAAACGGAACAACGGCACGGGCGAGATCGAGCTTGCAGGCTTTCCCTACCATGCACTCGATAATTACCTCCCGAAGCTGGTGCGTGCCGGCCATCGTGTGGCGATCTGCGACCAACTGGAGGACCCCAAGGCGACGAAGACCATCGTGAAGCGCGGTGTGACCGAGGTCGCCACGCCGGGTGTGTCCTTCTCTGAAGGCGTGGTGGATGGCCGCAGCAACAATTGGCTCGGGGCGCTTTGTGGCGATGGCGAGCGCTTCGGCGTGGCCTTTCTGGATGTGACCACGGGAGAATTCCTTGCAGGCGAAGGAGACCGCGCTGCGATGGCGAAGACGATAGAAAGCCACAGCCCCAGTGAACTGCTGGTGCCTCGCGGTGCGAAGCAGGCCTTCATTAGCGAGGAAGCGGACCGCTGGAACAGTTTCGCTTTGGAGCCTTGGGCCTTTACCGATGATTTTGCGCGGGAGCGGCTATTGCGCCAGTTCAACACGGCCGGGCTGAAGGGCTTTGGCATCGAGGATGTTCCACTTGCCCAGCGCGCTGCGGGTGCGGTACTGCACTATCTCGGCGAGACGCACCACGACCGCTTGGGACACGTGCAGCGCATTTCGCGTATTGCGGATGAAGGCCATATCTGGTTGGACCGGTTCACCGTGCGCAACCTGGAACTGGTTTCGCCCGTGAACGAAGGTGGCCGCACGCTGCTGTCCGCGATGGACCGTTGCGAAACGCCGATGGGTGCGCGTTTGCTGAGGCGTTGGTTGCTCTCGCCTTTGGTAGACCAGAAGGCCATCGGATCGCGTCTGGATCGTGTGCAGGTGCTGGTGGAGGGATCGGCGCTTCGCGATGCGTTGCACGAGGACCTTCGCACGGTGGGTGATCTGGAACGGTTGGTCGCGAAGGCCGCCGTGGGGCGGATCAATCCGCGGGAGCTGTTGCAGATCGATCGTGCCATACGCGCCGCGGAGAATATCCGGCAGCAGTTGGCGAAGTCGAAAGGCGTGCTTGCCACCGATGCGGAGAATTGGAAGGTGCCGATCGCTCTTGGAGATCATATCCGAGCGAGCATCGTGCCCGAGGCGCCTGTGAATGTGCAGAAGGGCGGTGTGCTTTGTGCGGGCGTTGACGCCGACCTCGACGAGCTGCGTCATGTGACCACGCATGCCAAGGAACTGCTGCTGGAGGTGCAGAAATGCGAATCGGAGCGCACGGGCATCTCCTCGCTGAAGGTGGGCTACAACAACGTTTTTGGCTACTACCTCGAGGTGCGGCACACGCATCGCGACAAGGTGCCGCCAGAATGGGTGCGCAAGCAGACGCTCACCGGCGCGGAGCGCTACATCACCGATGAACTGAAGGCTCTGGAAGAGCGGATCCTCAGCGCGGAGGAACGGATCCTCGCGTTGGAAGTGGAGCTCTACGGACGTGTGGTGGCGCGGGTCTGCGAGGAGATCAGCGCCTTGCAACAGGTAGCTGCCAATATCGCTGCACTGGATGTACTGCGCGGCTTCGCGATCAATGCGGTGGCATGGCGCTACGTCCGGCCGGGTATCAATGCGGGGGCCGTGCTGCGTATTCGTGATGGCCGCCATCCGGTGATCGAACAACAACTTCCACCTGGGGAACTCTACGTGGCGAACGACCTCACGCTGGACCCGGAAAATGCGCAATTACTCGTCGTGACCGGTCCGAACATGAGCGGGAAGTCGGCGCTGCTGCGGCACACAGCGCTGATGGTGCTGATGGCGCAGTGCGGCAGTTTCGTCCCGGCGCGCGAGGCCGACATCGGCATCGTGGACCGCGTCTTCACACGTGTGGGTGCCAGCGACAACCTGAGCACCGGCGAGAGCACGTTCATGGTGGAGATGAATGAAACGGCCAGCATTTTGAACAACCTCAGCGCGCGTAGCCTGCTGCTATTGGACGAGATCGGGCGTGGCACGAGCACCTATGACGGTATCTCCATCGCCTGGTCCATCGCGGAATTCCTGCATGAGCATCCGCTGCGTCCGAAGACGCTCTTCGCCACGCACTACCACGAATTGAACGACATGGCCGAGACCTTCCCGCGCATCCGCAACGCCAATGTGGCGGTGCGCGAGGCGGATGGCAAGGTGCTCTTCCTCCGGAAGCTCGTCCCCGGCGGCTGTGACCGCAGCTTCGGCATCCATGTGGCGCGTATGGCGGGCATGCCGCCGCAGGTGGTTGAACGGGCGGAAAGGGTGCTGCACCATCTGGAACAAACGCATTCCGGTGATTTTGGCGAAGAGCCGCCCACCACGGGAGGAGAAGCCCGCGTTAAGGCCGCGAAGCCCGATACCGCGCGCCTAGGCCGCGAACCTCAGCTGAGCTTCTTTCAGTTGGACGATCCCGCGCTGGAAGGAATACGCGACGAGTTGCAGGCGATCGACATTAATACGCTGACGCCGGTGGAGGCGCTGATGAAGCTCAACGAGATCAAGCGGATGGCGGGTGCAAGCAAGGCCAAGCTGCGGAAGGCTTAGGCGGTTGCGAGCCGATCTGGTTCAATGGACACACGCATTTTTGCGCCAAAACCGATACAGTTTTTCGACCCTGTTGTACCGATCCCGGAGACGGTTATATTTGCGGCCCCCAAGCGAGAGTAGCTCAGTTGGTAGAGCACGACCTTGCCAAGGTCGGGGTCGCGGGTTCGAGTCCCGTTTCTCGCTCACAGTGAATGCCTTCCGTCCTCGGGAGGCATTTTCTTTTTGACGGTCTTATGCGGAAATTGTCGACCCAGTGGGTAGACGCGACAGGTGGGTCAGCGATCTGTGCCAGGATCGGCTGCGGTGCCTTCCTTTGCGCAAGCCTGCTATCATCCTGCCCGGGTGGTGAAATGGTATACACGAGGGACTTAAAATCCCTTGGTCCGTAAGGGCCGTGCGGGTTCAAGTCCCGCCCCGGGCACTTTTGCATGAGGACGCGCATCGCACCCACACCGAGCGGTTACCTGCATGCGGGGAACGGCGCGGCGTTCTTTGCCACGTGGAAGATCGCGCGGTCGATAGGAGCGAAGCTGTTCCTGCGCAGTGATGACCTGGACGAGGGACGGGTGCGGCCGGAATATGTCGCAGACGTCTTTGAGACCTTGCGCTGGTTGGGCATTGACTGGGAGGAAGGGCCGAGAGACGCGAACGACTTCAGCGAGCATTGGTCACAGCATCTTCGCTTGGCGCGTTATGCGGCGTTGATCGACCGGTTGCGTGAAGGAGGTCATCTCTACGCCTGCGATTGTTCCCGCGCTATGATCACGCAACGCGGAGGAAGCACGGAATATGATGGCCATTGCCGCGAGCGAGGACTGGAATTGGACCTTCAGGAGGTGGCGTGGCGACTGCGCTTACCAAAGGGAGGAACGGTCGCCATGCGCACCTGGCCTTCCGGCGACATTCTGGAAATGCCCTTGGACCAGCCTGATCCAGTGATCCGACAACGAAACGGTCGACCCGCGTATCAGATCGCTTCGTTGTCCGACGATGTCGACTTCAACATCAACCTCGTCGTGCGCGGCGCGGACCTGCTGCCATCCACCTTGGTGCAGTTGCACTTGGCCACGGTGTTGGACTTGCACGCCTTTGCCGAAGCACAGTTTCTTCATCACTCGTTACTGACCGATGCGAGCGGCGGCAAGCTCTCCAAGTCGCACGGGGCCGGTTCGCTGAAGGCATTGCGCGAAGCGGGCGGCGATCCGCGAACGGTACATCAGTTGGGGGAGCAATTGCTCCGTAACGCTGGTGTTGCGATCCCCTGATCCGCAGATCACGCGGCGGTGATCAGCGCCATCAGGCTGAAGAAGAGCGCGGCGGCACCAAGTACCATGGCCAATATTGCAAAGCCTTTTCCGTGATCGCCACGATCGCGGCATTGGCGGCTGGCGATCAGGCCCAGGGCGAAAGAGATGGCGCCGCCGATCAGCAGGATATAGATGCTTTGCGTGGCGATGCCGATCACCACGGTCGCGACGGCGATGGGAAGTGAGCCGATGGCTTTGACGTTCCAGTGATGGTGTTGCAGGGAATAGTAGGACGTGTCTTGCGGGATGCTGTCCTTTCTGCTGATGGTTTCGGGAACTGCGTGCTCCATGGCAAGTGATCCGCTGGGGATCTGCGCATCGGGATTTTGGACAGGATCCGCAACGACAACCTTGGAGCCTTCGGTGATATCTGCCGAAGTGCTTTCGTCCGCTTGTCGGTCCTTGTCAGGTACGGGCCTATTTTCACGTGTCGATGCTGCCACTGCGGTCGCGTGCGTGCCTTCCTTCCGCAGCCAGCCGTAACGTGCAGACTGCCGCGAGGAGCCGCAGCCAATGCTAAGCGCAAGTGACAAGAAGAGGGAAATCGTCGATCGCCGCACAGCGCAAAGGAAGCCGGTTACATCCGATCGTTGGGAACCTGTGAGCGCAGGCTTATCAGCTCAACCTCTCGGCGGTATTTGCCTCGTCGGAATGATCCACTTCGGGGCCACATTGCGCCAGGCCTGGTCCATGGCGGAGCGGAACAGGCGTTCGTTGCAATAGGCCATGAACACGTTCGTCCAGCCGTGTTTTCCCAACTTGATCGGGATCGGCGCGAAGGCGTCCGGATATTCCCCGCTGAATTCAGCCTGCTGCTCCGGCGTCAGCTTGATCACGGCGCGGCCTTCATCCAGCCATAGGGTCATGTAGATCTTCTTCTTCACGCTGTAGCTGGGCCGGCCATGATGCTCCTTCTCGGCCGTGCCCGGCATGTCCATGGCCATTTCGCGGGCGGTGATGTGATCCATACGGAAGTGAATAATGAATGCGGTTCTGAGTTGATCGGTATTCGCCGATGGAAGCAAAGGAAGATGCTAACGTCCTACCAATTTGAACGCATCGCCATCAAAGAGTCCGAGGTCGCTTATCTTCAGGTGTGGGATCACCAGCAGTGCCATGAAGCTCAAGGTCATGTAGGGCGCCCCGAGCGTTGAGCCCAGCGCTTTCGCCTGTGCATCGATCTTCGCGTAGGCCTCGCCCACGGAGTAGGCATCGGCATCGGTCATGATCCCGGCTACCGGCAGCGGCAGAATGTTCTGCGTTTTGCCATCGGAAAGGCTCACCCCACCGCGCGCTTCGATCACCAAGTTGATGGCGGCGCAGAGGTCTTCATCGTTGGTGCCCACGGCCACGATGTTATGGCTGTCGTGCGCCACACAGCCGGCGATGGCCCCGTGCTTCAGCCCGAAGTTCGTGATCCAGCCGATCGCAGGCTTCGCATTCTTGTAACGGTTCACCACTGCGATCTTCAGGATATCGCGGGATGGATCGGCGACGAAATGTCCGCTCTCCACCTTGCCCGACATCAGCTCCTTGCCGGTGATCAACTGCCCGTCCAGCGCGGTGATCACCAGCAGTTTATCGGTGGTTGCGGGCACGGCAAAGTCCTGTGGTGATTTAGTTGTGCAATGGAAACGGTTTGGTCGTTCCTCCTTCACGCTCGGGATCAAACTCTTCCCGTTCTCCGCTACCAGCACGCCATCGAGGTAGGTGTAGCGCACGCGGAAGTTCACCAGGTCTTCCACCACGATCAGGTCGGCAGCATCGCCTTCGCGCAGCCTGCCGATGGGCAGCTTATAGTGCTCCACGGGATTCACGCAGGCCGCTTGCAGCACGTTGTAGATATCGATCCCCTTGGCCACGGCACGCGCGCACAAGACGTTGATGTGATTCTCCACCAAGCTGTCCGGATGCTTGTCGTCGCTGCAGAACATCATCTCGTTGGGATGCTCGCGCAGCAGATCGACCAGTGCTTCGAAGTTCTTCGCCGCGCTGCCTTCGCGGATCAGGATCTTCATGCCGTGCTTCAACTTATCCTGCGCCTCTTCCGCCGTGAAGCACTCATGGTCCGTGCTGATACCAGCCGCGATGTAGCGCCGCGCTTCTTCACCGCGCAATCCCGGCGCATGGCCGTCCACGGGCTTCCCGAGGCGGTGCGCATGCGCGATCTTTTTCATCACCTCCGCGTCGCTGTGCAGCACGCCGGGGAAGTTCATCATCTCGCTTAGGTAAAGCACTTCGGGTTTCTCCAGCAAGGCACCTACTTGCTCGGCATCGATGGCATCGCCGGCGGTCTCGAACACCGTGGCGGGCACGCAGCTCGGCGCACCGAAGTAGAAATGGAAGGGCGTCTTTTTCCCGTTGGCGATCATGAACTCGACGCCTTCCACGCCCAGCACATTGCCGATCTCGTGCGGGTCGCTCACCGTGGCCACGGTGCCGTGCGTCACCGCCAAGCGCGCGAATTCGCTGGGGATGAGCATGCTGCTTTCCACATGCACGTGCGCATCCACGAAGCCCGGCAGGATGAAGCCCTGCACAGGCTCGTTCAATTCCGTTATGCGGGAGATCCGTCCTTCATCGATCACCACCTCGGCTGCATACATGCGCCGTGCGGGGATGTCGACGAGGTTGCCCCGTAGTGTTGTCTTGGTCATTGTCACAAAATACGGATGATGGAGAATACATGTTGTTGTGCCATAGGCGTGCACTCGGGTGCCTAGCGCTGACAGTCCCACCTTGTTCGATCCCCCGATGATCGGTCATCTGGGATCGAACACACAGCAGTGCACAGGGCGTGTTGCTGTCAAACGGTACGTTTTGTTTTTTCTACCGGAAGCGGCGATCTCAAGATCCTCATGACCCCGTTCTCTCCAATGTGGTCGTTAACTACCGACCCTATGTTATAGAATAGCAAGGCTCCAGTCACGCATATGATGTTTGACCATATATGGCATTTATTGACGCTTCCAAGCAAGTCCTTCACTGCGTTTGTAAAGCCTCCGCACTCATGGCTGGCCTCTATCGATTTCTCCAAGACCATCAGGATGAAGATGCCTGCGATGTACAAGAGTGTCCGGAGCAACACCTCTACAATGGCAGGCTGCGTTCTACTCTTCGAGAGCGGAACGTGTTCAAGAATGAGAACTGACTTTGCCGCGATCAAAGATCCGACAAGTACGATGGATGCTCCGTAGATATCAACCTCATACTCACGGAGCATGATCACCTTTAATAGCAGGAGCGCTCCAAACCAGATGATAAAGTACAAGGTGGTCCAAAACACAGTTTTCAGTTCCTTAACGACGCTGGATGCTTTCATCTGCTTAAGTGATCGGCTGTCCCACGGTGGAATCTGTTTCAGCAATTCGCTTTGGTTCAGCTTCTACGAAAGTAGCCGCTGTCCACACAAGATCACGCCTGCACGCTTCCGAACAGCATCTATTCCAAGAACACAGCGCCGATCACATTCTCCACGCTTCTGCGCACTATAGATCTCACACCTCCTCCTTGCGCAACCGGATCACGCCCATCTTATTCAAGCCCCAGATCACCGGCCAGGTGGGATCGAACTCCCACCAATGCGTGCCGAAGTTGGCGCGGGCGGCGTGAGTGTGGTGGTTGTTGTGAAGTCCTTCGCCCATCATGATGATGTCCAGGGGCATAAGGTTCTTGCTGGTGTTATCCGTGGGATAGCTCACGTAGCCATAACGGTGTGCGTACCAGTTGATGATCATGCCGTGCAACGGACCCATCACGAACTGCAACGGAAGCAAGAGCCACTGCCACCAGGCCGTGGCGAAGGCGAAGTAGAACGCGGTGTACAGCACGCCCCAAGCGATGCGTGAGTACCAGCTTTCGCCGATCATTTCCATCGTCTTCCAGTGCGGCAGTTCGCGCGTGAAGCGCTCCTCGGGTTGCTTGGTGCCGTAGAGCAGACCGTTGTACCAGCCCGCCGTCTTATACATCATCTTGAACGGGTTCTCGTCGAACTTCGGAGAGTGCGGGTCCTGCGCGGTATCGGCGTAGACGTGGTGCGCGCGGTGCATCATGCCGTACACGGCGGGGTTGAGGTAGCTGCTGCCCTGTGCGATCCACGTGAGCACATGGAATGCTTTCTCCCAGAAGGGGCTCATGGTGAACATGCGGTGCGCCGAATAGCGGTGCAGGTAGAAGGTCTGTACGAAGAGTGACAGGTACCAATGCAGCACAAAGAAGAGGATGATGATCATGGGGATACAAAGGTATCCACGATGCCTCGCCTGTAAACCGGATCACAGGCAGTTCGCTCCTCTCGTAGGTCGTGGCCCCTATCGACTACGCCTGCACGTACTGTTTGGCAAGTTGAAGGATGAGGGAAGGCAGAAAAGGTTTCGTGATAAAGCCATCGGCACCACACGCGCGTGCTGTGTCTCGCAACTTTTCAGATGACTGAGCGGAAACGAGAACAACAGGGATCGAAGCACCGGTGTGGTCTCTTTTCAGCTCGTTGCAAACGTCGGCACCGTTTGCATCACCAAGGTCCACATCCAAGAACAATACGGCAGGATGCTCTTCTATGATCTCGCAACTCGTAGGTGCATGATCCAATGTCTTCACACTGATGCCGTCCCTACGCAACGCGCGTGACATCAGCCAGAGAAGGTCACGGTCGTCATCCGCCCACATCACTGTAGTACGTTCTGTTGGGATGATCCGAGAATTTTCCATCGAAATGGTCTCT
This sequence comes from Flavobacteriales bacterium, assembly GCA_041691695.1. Lineage (GTDB taxonomy): Bacteria > Bacteroidota > Bacteroidia > Flavobacteriales_F > PHOS-HE28 > PHOS-HE28. Next base: position 17,182 of record JBEPUG010000014.1, on the reverse strand, counting down.
TCAGATCGCACGCCATTTCGAATACACCATGAATACAGGCCATCAGGAGCAGAAAATGGGGAAGCAGCACCCCCTGCGGCAGGGTTGGCGGGAATTACTTCGCGCTGTCCGCAGCCGCAGGCTTCGCGCTTACGGCAGGTGTGGGTGCCGTTCTGGTCGTGTCGGCCACGCTGTCCATGGGCGCGGCCAAGTTCGCCGGGTCATTGTAATAATAGGCTTCCGCGCTCGTGCCATTAGTGGTCCCGGCGGAGCCATTGTCATGGCCGCAGGAGGCGAATGCGCAGCAGGCGATGAGGACCAAGGAGGTCCCGATGAAGTTCTTGGTTGCGGTCATGGCGCAATGTTTCGCTAGGAGGGTTGTTCAGGTACAGTATCGAGTGCGATCTTATCCAAAAAATCCCGGATCTGATGGGACACGGGTAACGGGCCTAGAATTTTTCCTCCTGTGGGATCGCTGCTTCTTGCGAGGCATTCGCCAGGTCGCGGTCCAGATCGTAGAGGTTGGCGTTGCCTTCCTTCTTCGTGGTGGCCAGGATGTATTTGTCCAGCATGCCGTTGAAGAGCGTCTCTTCCTCCACCTGCTCCTTCACGAACCATTGCGCAAAATTCAGCGCGGCCCAATCCTTTTCCTTGTGCGCCAGATCGGTCAGTTTGTCGATCATCTTGGAATTCTCCACCTCATGGCCAAGAAGCTTCCTCAGGCAATCGCCGAGGTCCTTGGGGTCAGCGGGTGCGGCCTTGATGGCGTCCACCTTCACCTTGCCACCGCGGTTGATGATGAACTTGAGGATCTTGAACATGTGCTCCCGCTCCTCATGAGCGTGCTTGTAGAGGAAATCGGAGGTGCCTGCGTAATGGTTCTCTTCGGCCCAAGCCGCATAAGCGAGATAGACCTGCGCCTGCCAAGCCTCCTGCGTCATCTGCGTGTTCAAGGCCTTTTCCATCGCTGCGCTGATCCTCTTCGTTGCCATGCTTTCGTTTGGTTTTTTGGGGTTTGGACCAACGGCATCGCCGATGGATGTGGAAGGAACGCGCTGAGGTGGGAAGTGGTTCGGTCAGTTTCACGCGAGCTTCTTCGCAAGGAGCCGCAAGCTATTCGAGATCACACTCATGTTGGTGAAGCTCATGACCACTATTGTTCTTAAGGTTCATGTGTTTCAGTTCCGTGCAATGCCCGGGTGCGGTGCAATGCATCGATCACCGCGCCGTCAAAATTTCCATGACAGACCACCACCTGCCCCGAACCGGTTGTCGTAACCGGCCTTCAGGGAGAAGCGTCGCGACAGTAGGTATTCGGCCCCCGCGTTCCATTTCCACTCTTGGGCGTAGCCGCGTTGCATGGCAGTGGGTCCCAACAGTTCGAGGTTGTTCACCGCGCCCGGGTCGATCTGGTATTCCACTTTACCATAGAAGATCAGGCCGCGCAACACCATCACCTCCCGTTCCAGCGAGATCCGTGGCCGCAACTCGTTGTCCACCCGAACATCCAAGTTGAACATGTAGGGCGTGAAGAAGCGGATGCCCACCATGCCCGTGAGCTTGGCGTCCTCCAACGTTTCTCCATCCTCATTCTCCACGTTGCCCCCCGCGAACACACTGAGGTAATCGTAGAGATAATGCTCATAGGTCAGTTCGCCTTCCACGCGCTGGTTCCAGCCGTAGTCCCCTGCGAACATCAGCTTGTTGCGGATGCCGGTGGAAACCAATTGCAGTGAGGCATGGTCGCTCATGGCGTCCAGCATGCCCCAATTGATCGGCTTGTTCCCTTCCTTGATCAGCTTGGAAAGCGGAAAGGCGGCCATGCGCGGGTCTCGTTCCTCTTCTTGACTGAAGATGCGTGCCATGCCGCTCATCATGTGATACAGCACGTGGCAGTGGAAGAACCAATCGCCTTCCACATCGGCGGCGAACTCGATGGTGACCTGCTGCATGGGCGCCACGTTCACCGTGTGTTTCAAAGGGGAATAGTCGCCGTTAGCATTGAGCACCCGGAAGAAGTGGCCGTGCAGGTGCATGGGGTGGTGCATCATGGTGAGGTTGTTCAGCGTGAGCCGCACGACCTCACCCTTGTGTATGCGGATGAGGTCCGCCTCCGAGATCGGCACGCCGTTCATGCTCCAGATGTAGCGCCACATGTTGCCGGTGAGGTTCAATAGGATGTCCCGCCGGGGCATGTTCGCAGGGAATGCCGTGGAGGTCGGCGAGCGCAAATAGTCATAGTTGTATGCGACGTTCATGTCCATGCCGGTCATGTCCCCCATGTTCTGGGTGCTTTTCATGTCCTTGGTGCTGCTGTCCTGCTTGTCGTGATCCATGCCAGACATATCCATCGTACTGTCCATGGGCATATCCATGCCGGGCATCGCCTGTGTTTCGGAACTATCACCCGGCATTGGATCGTGTGGCATGTCCATGCTGGTATCCATCTGCGTGGATGCGTGATCCATGTTCTCATCCATGGCATCCATGCCCTGCATCTTCATGCCCCAGTTGGCCTTCATCCGTTGTGCATCCTCCTTGGCCGGATGGAATTTCATGGCCGGTGCGCCCATTCGCATGTGCATTTGGGCCATCTGCTTCATCATCTTCACCTTGTCCGGCTTGGGCACCGCCGCTGCTGCCAGCACCGGGCCATTGCCGAGAAAGGCGGATACCGATCCAGAGCCATCCTGTACCGAAGTTTTCATTTCGATCTGGCCGCTTTGCGGTATGGTCACGATGAAGTCATAGGTCTCCGCGACCGCAATGAAGGTCTTGCTGTGTGGTACCGGCACCACGTCCGGGCCGTCAGCGGCGATGAGCATCGGAGGCTCTCCCCCGAAAGTGAGCCAGTACTGCGAGGAGGAAGAGGCATTGATCACTCTTACCCGCACCCGTTCTCCGGGTTTGAGATCCGGGTAATGGGGCGCTTGTTCACCGTTGATCAGGAACGCATCGTAGTAGATATCGGCGAGGTCCGTGCCTTGCATGCGCTGCCGCCAAAAGTCCAATTGCGCACCGAATGCGCCTTCCCCGATCACCTTGACCAACGGGGTGGATGTGCCCTTTTTCACCTGATACCACTCATTGCCACGACGCAGATTCCGCATCACGCTCATCGGCTTCTCGTTGGTCCAATCACTGACCACCAGCACCAGGTCGGTGTCGTAGTCCGGCGACGGTTTTTTGGGTTCGATCACGATGGAACCGTACACGCCGCTCTGCTCCTGCAGCATCGTATGCGAGTGGTACCAGTAAGTGCCCGACTGCTTCAAGGGGAAATGGTAGGTGAGCGTTTCGCCGGGCTTGATCGGTGGCGTGGTGAGGTAGGGCACGCCATCCTGAAAATTCGGCACAAGCAGACCGTGCCAGTGCACGGAGGTTTCCACGTCCATGTCGTTGGTCACATGGATCACTGCGGAGTCGCCTTCGGTGAACCGCAACGTGGGACCAGGGATGCCGCCGTTGACGGTCATGCCCATCACGTTCTTGCCCGCCGGATGGACCTTTTCCATGCGGATGGTGAGGCTGTATTCCTTGACGGGACGTGGCGGTGTAGGAGATCCGACGGCCATGGCCCCGAAGAGAAAAAAGGAGAAAGGGAGAAGGGAATGCAGTTTCATTTTGTGGGATCGAAAGTCAGGAAGACGCACGGCATTGACAGCACAGCATTATTCGATCTAGGCATGTTGATCGAGACACGGTCAAACCCGCTCCCATGGATCCCGGCCAGCGACGACGTGATACGCCGTCGCGGCAGGGTCCATGGGAGACGAATAAGGGCATCCGTCCAAAAAGGTCAATGGTCAACAACGATCCGGACCATGCTGCGGGGGTATTCGCGGATGCGCACCCCATAGACTCCATTGGCGAGTCCGCTGAGGTCGATCCCATTGGAGGCCGTGGAGGCCGGCTGAGAGAGAACGCTGCTACCGGTTATATCCAGCACATCCAAGGTCGCGTTGCTGGCCACTGCGGACAGACCGGCGAGATATACCCTTCCGGTCGTGGGATTCGGATGGGCGCTAAGCGTTGGCAGCGTGTTCTCCGCGATGCCCGCACCTTCGGCAGGATCGATCCGTACCACCTCGTTGTTCGGCGTGTTCACATACCACAACCGGCCGTCGGGCCCCACCTTGATGCCCATGATGCCAGGCGCTCCGGTGGCGATGGTGCCCACCTGCGTGAATGGCGGGGTGGAGTTGAGATCGTACACCAGAATGTCCCCGGTGGAATAGTCCGAAACGAGCAAGCGATCACCGATCACTTCGATGCCGGCCGGCTTCACAAGGCCCGTGGTCACCACTTGCTCCCAAGTGGCCCCAATGATATTCTCGTATTCCGCGAGCGTCTCGTACGGGCCGAAGGTAGGCGTACCGCCCGGCGTGCCGGAGTGGATGTCCAAGCGCAAAACACGCTGCCCGCCGAAGTCCACCACATAGAGCCAGTTGGTATTGTGGTCGAGAACGCAGTGGCTCACCACATCGTTGTTCGGGTCTTTGGTGATGGTGAATTCATCGAACCGGTGGATCACACCGTCATCGTGGTCCGAACCGCCGGGCTGGTGGGGCTGCTCGAAGTCGTACATCACGATGTCGCCGAGGTTGCCGTCCACCACCCAGAAGCGGTTCAGCGTTTCCGAGGCGATCCCTTGGCTGTACGGGCTTTCATGCAGCATGTCGATGTGACTACCGTTGCCGCCGGAAGGTTCCGCGTAAATGCTCATGTCGGAACTCCATAGTGCAGGGCCGGCGTATGGCGCGCCACCGTCGTGGTTGTCATCATAAGCCCCGGTAGTTGTGGCGAAATTGCCGTTGTCCGACATCGCGATGGCCGTGGGTAGGCTCATGAAGTGCCACGCATTTCCGTCCTGCCTGTACTCGTGGGTCATGTCCGGGGCACCGGCATCGAAAAAAGTGACGGTGCTGCCGCCGGAGTTCTCCGTGCCCTTGTTGATCACCCAGAGCTCATTGCTAGCGAGGTCCTGATGAAAATCGAGGTCGCGGGGCGAACTCACTTGATCGCTGCTGCTGCCCACGGTGGTGAAGGTGGGCGTACCATAGAAGTATTGGTCGATGATGTTCGGGATCGGTTCGTTGATCACCTCCTGCAACGTGGCATGGTCGTTTCCCGGCACTTGGTCCGAAGCACCGTTCAGGTTGCTGGCCCACACGTCAAGGTCGTAGGTGCCGGTCTGCGTCGGTGTCCAGGGGGTGCTATGCTGGAAGGCGTAATTCTCACCGGCAGCGATGGCGACGCCCGTAAGTGAAGCGACCACCGGAGTGCCGCCATCGATGGTGTAGTTGAGGTCCAACGAGGTGATCGTGTCGGTACCGTGGTTCCGAAGCGTCCCGGAAACGGTGATGGGATGGTTCGCGAAGGCATACTTCGGGTTGCTCAGGTCGCTGAGGCCGAGGTCCCGTTCAGCGGGCAATGCCGCCACGAACGCGAAGGTGTTGCCTGCCCCGGTGCAAACGAATTCCCCGATGAGATAGCCGTTCGCTCGCACGTTATAATGGATGCCACCATCGCCCCAATCGTCCACAACGATCAAGTTGTATGTGGCCCCGTCCGTGAGGTCGTACGGACCTGATGTGAAGGTCTGGTTGTTCCCGTATCCACCGGGCGTCTGGTTCTGCGCGCCGCCACCGGTGCAGCCCACGGCGGTGTTGCCACCGGATGCGATGGTGTTGCTGCCGCATGACGAACCATCGGGGACCAATTGCCAATAGCCTTCATAACCGTAGCCATCGGTCAGGATGTCGATGGTGATGGGTACTTGGGCTTGCAACAGACAGGGGAACAGCAGCGATCCCAATACGAGGGGTAAAAGCTTCTTCATACGTTCTTGGGTTTTGGTGTGTGTTGAGGTTTGCTTCGTGATCCTGTTCTGATCGAAAGTGGTCTTGGTTCTTGTGCGTCGGTGGTTGCTCGTCACATCGCCATCCCCGCCATCGGGTCCGCGCCGTGCTTGAAGATGTATTCGCTGTTGATGAGGTACGCGCCTGTGACCACAACGACCTCGCCCACGTGCAAGCCGTCCATGATGGCCATGTGCCCTCCCGCTTCGGGGCCCGTCATCACCATGCGGTTCATGTAGGTTCCGGGCGCAGTGAGCACCCATACGGTCGCACCTTTTCCGTCGCGGAGCACGGCATCGTTGGGCAGGGAAAGGCCGCCTTCAGATTTGCCGAGCAGGTGGACGGTTGCTGGAAGTCCGGGCATCAGATCTCCTTTCGCGTTGGGTATGCGCAGGCGGATGCGCGTAAGGCGCGTGCCTATGGACACTTCCGGTCGCACCAGTTCGATCGGCCCGCGGAAGGAGTAGCCTGGCCGGTCCGGCAAGGTGACCTCCGCCTCGGAATGACCATTGCTGTTCACCGGACCGTTCCACAGTACATCCGCTTCCACCCATAAGCTGCTGAGGTCCGCTATCTCCACCACTGAGCCGCCGTCCATCACCTGCCCGCCTTCCAACACATCAAGCGCGGTGATGATCCCGCTTGCCGGGGAAAGGATGATGGTGTTTACCGGGATGGATGCGTCAGTGGCCAACGCAGCGATCTGTGTCTTTGTCATGCCCCAGAGCATTAGTCGATCTGCTGCGGCGCGCAGGACCAGTGAGTCCGTGCTACCTCCCTGTGTCGCTTGCGCCGCCGACCGGTATTCCTGCTTGGACAGATTCATCGTCTCGCTGTAGATGTCGAACAGAGGCTCTCCTTTCCGCACATGCTCACCGATGCTCTTATGGTAAAGCCGTTCAATGCGGCCACCCACACGCGCCGCGACCACGTTCACATTATCCTGGTCCAGGCCGAGCGCGCCGCTGAACGCCGCCCGCTGCGCCACGCCACCCGCCCGAACGGTGTCCGTGGTGATGTTGCCCAACATGATCTGCTCTTTGCTGAGCCGGACCTGCCCCTCTTTGTCGGCCATGCTCTTCTTCATCGGGGTGAGTTCCATGTGGCAGATGGGGCACTTGCCGGGATGGTGCTCGATCACTTGCACGTCCATCGAACAGGTGTAGTAGGTGTCCGGGTCCGCTGCCTGCTTACTAGAGGTAGAACGGCAACCTGCCATGAGCAGGGCCGTGAAGAGGAGAAGCTGCAGGTATCGCATCAGGGTGTGGTCTTGATAAAGCTTTCGCTGTCCATGAGGAACTGACCATTGGCGGCCACGCGCTCTCCCGGCTTGAGACCGCCGAGGACTTGCACGAGGCTGTCCGAACGGATACCTGTCTGGACGCTTCGTGCGGTGAAACCCGCGTCGGCAGCAATGAATACGACCTGCTCCGTTCCCAGGGAGACCACGGCGGAACGCGGCAACCAATCCGCATCCTTCACCTTGCGCTTTGCGATGGCGCGGACGGGCATGCCCACCGGAAGACCCAGTTTGGAGTTGTCCAGTGGAACGCGCGCGGTGAGGTTCCATTCCCCATTTCGGAAGAACGGCTCGATGGTCCCGATGCGCCCCTTTACGCTGTGCCCGCTGCCTGCGGAAGGAACGATGGTGATGCTGTCGCCGGGTGTAAGTGCATCGCTTTCCGCGGGTGGCACCTTGATCAAGGCCCAGATCTTCCGGTCATCGGCGATGCTCATCAGGGTGGCGCCTTTCTCCACGTAGTCGCCTTCCTTCAATGCCAATGCCGCCGTAGGCTGAAGACCGGAAGCTGTGGGACCGGGAATTTCCATGCCGGGGTCGATAGCGCGGCCCGTGTAGGCACTGATGATGGTGACCGTGGGTTCGATAGCGCCCTTGTCCGTGATCCGCTTCAACTGTCCCTCGGTCATTCCGAGCAAAAGCAGCTTGCTCCGTGCCGCCGCGATCAGCGAGGAATTCCCCGGGTCCTGCTTGAGAATGAACAAGAGGTTCTCTTGCGCCGTGGCCAGTTCGGGACTGTAGATCTCGGCAATGGCCTCTCCCTTGGTCACTTTTCCGAACATCGACCGGACGTTCAGCTTTTCGATGCGACCGCTGACACGAGCGGTGATCGAACCCACGGCCCGGGTGTCCCACGCCAAGAGCCCTTCGAGGTCCAGCAGAATGCTTTCCGTGCCATGCCGTAATTGCACGGTGGGCAGCTTGCTCAATGCGAATTCGTCCGTTGACCGGAGCAGCGGAGCGAGGACGCTATCCGGCACGGCTGGTATATGCTGCCGCCTGCCGTTGTTCCGATCCCCGCAGGCGGTAAGCAGCAATGCGGCAAGCATCAATAAGGGCAAGGTCCGGATGCTCATGGCCGTGTCGAATTGATCTGCAGCACGCGTTCCAAGCGGGCCTGTGCGTTCAATATATCGAGCAGGCGGTCGAGTCGGGCCAGCTGAGCGGAGTACACCGTCTCCCACGCATCGTAATAGGTGAAGAGGTCGTCGGTCTGTTGCGAATAGCCCAAGCGCACGGCGGAGAGATTACGCTGCGCCCCGGGGATGATCACGTTCGCGTAGAGGTCCAGCTGCTCGCGGTCGGCCTTCAATTCGGCGAGCAGTTGATGCGCCGCGCCCATCAGTTCATTCCGTTTCATCTCCTTCTGCGCACGTAGGGCCTGACCACGCAACTCGAAGCCGGTGGCGCGGGCCTTTGCGGAACGCGTGGACCACGGTAGCGGCAGGCTCACCATGCCCATCAGGTTGAACATGTTCACGGATCCGCCGAAGCCGATCATATGGTCGTAGCGCACGCCGAACTCAGGCTTGAGGTCCGTACGCGCCAAGTCCGCTTGGGCGGCTGTAATGCCGATGCGCCGGTCGATCGCACGGAGATCGCTGCGGTCCGCATTGAACGTCGCGGTGTCCAACGGTAGGCCGGCATAATCCCGGATCGTGTAGGTGGTATCGATGGTGAACACACGCTCCGGGTCGCGTGCCATCAAGGTGTTCAAGGCGATGCGTTGTTGGTCGATCCCGGCGGAGACCACGGCGATCATGCGATCGGCCTCGCCCACGGCAGCGGTGGCCTTGTAGTAGGCACCGAGAGCGCTGCTTCCGTCGCGATAGCGTTGTTCCGCATTCACCACCATCGATTTCAGTAATTCCTTGTCCTTGCGCAGCACTTCGAGCTTCTTCAGCCCTACGATCCACGCGTTGTAACTGTATTCGGCCTGTGCCTTCAGGTCGGCCAAGGTGCTCACGCTGTCCTCGCGCCCCACGGAAGCCAAGCGGCCGAGGTAATCGGCGTTCGCGTTCAGCTGGCCCGCCTTGGGGAACATCTGCTGGATGGAGAACATGTAGCGCCCCATGCCGTTCGCGCCATTGGCCCCCTCGTGCCAGAGTGAGGTGTTGTAGGGGGTCATGGAGAATCCGGTACCGATCTGTGTGGGCATCCAATTGCGTGCGCCTTGCGCTTCCGCATCCATGGCCTTGATCTCCGCGTCCGCCATCAGCAGGGCCGGGTGATGCGCGGTGATGCTGTCGAGCACCATGCCCAAGCTTGTCGTCTGTGCCACTGCAGGCATCGCGACGAGACACAGCCAAGGGAGTATGATATGTTGCGCTCTGTTCATGCTCATTGCGCTTCGATGATCTCGATCTTTCCGTTGCGTTTCAGTTCGCGCTCCTTGGTCATCTCAAAGACCACGGGCGTTACCAGAAGCACATAGATGGAGGCGGTGAACGTTCCCCCGATCAACGGAACCACGATCGGCAGCATCACGTCCGAACCCGCACCGGTCGCCCACAGGATGGGGATGAGGCCGAAGAGCGCCACGCAAACGGTCATCAGTATCGGGCGCAGGCGTTTGGCCGCACCATTGAAGACGTACTGACGCAGGTCCGCATTGGTGATGGTGGCGCTGCTGTTGCCCTTGTCCTTCACCAGTTCCTCCATCGCCGCGTTGAGGTAGATCGTCATGATCATCGCCGTTTCCACCGCCATTCCGAAGAGCGCGATGAAGCCCACTGCCACCGCCACCGAGAGGTTGATGCCGTAGAAGTAGACCATGAAGACCCCGCCGATCAGCGCGAAGGGCACGGTGATCAAGGTGATCAGCGCCTCCTTCACCGAGCGGTAGGTGAAGTAGAGCACCAGCAGGATGATGACCAGCACGATCGGGAGCACGAGCTTGAGCGTCTTGTCCGCGTGGATCTGGTTCTGCCATTGCCCGCTCCATTCCAGGTAGTAGCCCTTGGGCAGCGGGGTGTGCAGCGCCGCGATCCGTTGCTGGGCCTCCTTGACGGTGCTGCCCATGTCCCGCCCGCGTACGTTGAAGAGGACCATGCCGCGCAGCATCGCGTTCTCCGAGTTGATCATCGAAGGGCCGTCGCTGAGGGAGATGTCCGCCACGGCCTCCAGCGGAATGGCGCCGAAGGATTTGGTCTGCACAGGCAGTCTTCGCAACGCGGGTAGGCTGTTCCGATAGTCCTGCCCGAAACGTGCGCTCACGCTGAACCGTTGGCGCCCTTCTATGGTGGTGGTGATGGGTAGGCCCCCGATGGCCGTCTCCACCATGGCGTTCACGTCATCCACCGTTAGTCCGTAGCGGCCCAGCTCGTCCCGCTTGATGTTTATGTCGAGATATTTTCCGCCGGTGATCGGTTCCACGTAGAGGTCCTGCACCCCGTTGATGCCTACCAACGACTTCTTCAGGCGCTGTGCCACTGCATAGATCGTGTCTAGTTGCTGCCCATAGATCTTCAAACCCACATCTGTGCGCACGCCGGTAGAGAGCATGTTGATCCGGTTGATGATGGGCTGCGTCCAGCCGTTGGTGACTCCCGGGAATTGCAACTTCGCATTGAGCTCCGCGATGATGTCCGCCTTGCGGATCCCCGGCCGCCATTGGTCCCGCGGCTTCAGCATGATCAGCGTTTCGACCATGCTGATGGGGGAATTGTCCGTGGCCGTGCTCGCCCGACCGGCCTTGCCCAGTACATGGTCCACCTCGGGCACGGAAGTGATCAACTTGTCCTGCGTCTGCAGGATCCGTTTGATCTCCGCGTTGGAGATGTCCGGCAAGGTGACGGGCATGAAGAGGATCGAACCTTCGTCCAAGGGCGGCATGAATTCGGTGCCCAAACGCGTAAGGAGGAAGCCACCGATGACCAGCGCGACGATGTTGATCGCCAAGGTGGTGCGCCGCCAATGCATGCACCATTTGAGGACGGGTGAATAGAGCCGTCCAAGAAAACGGTTGATCGGGTTGGCGGATTCCGGGCGCATCCGGCCCCGCAGCAGCAGCGTCACCAGCACCGGGGTGAGGGTGATCGCTAGGAAGGCGTCCACCAGCAGGATGAACGTTTTTGTCCACGCCAGCGGGTGGAAGAGCTTGCCTTCCATGCCGGTGAGCAGGAAGACGGGCAGGAAGGAGGCGATCACCACGATGGTGGAGTAGAACACGCCGGGGCCTACTTGTATCGCGGCCCGCTCGATCAAGGAGGCCCGTTCATCCGCGCCCAGCGGGTCCGGTCGGCGTGTGAACCACGAGCGCCAGCCCAAGGCCACCTTCTGCGGCATAGGCATTCGTTTCAACTGTTCTTCGGAAAGATGTCGGTAGGCATTCTCCACCATCACGATGCCATCGTCCACCACCACGCCGATGGCCAAGGCGATGCCGGTGAGCGACATGATGTTGGACGAGATGCCAAAAGCCTGAAGGAGGATGAAGCTCACCGCCACGGAGATGGGCAATTGGATGAGGATGATCAACGCGCTGCGCCAATGGAAGAGGAAGAGGAGCACAACGATGGACACCGCGATCATCTCCTCCAGCAACGTGCCTTTCACGGAATCGATCGCCTCATCGATCAACGTGCTGCGGTCGTAGGAAGTGCGGAAGGTCACCCCATCGGGCAAGCCTTTTTGCACCTCCTTCATTTTGGCCTTCACGTCCTGGATCACTTGAGCCGCGTTGGCCCCGTCGCGCATCACTACGATACCGCCCACCACTTCACCGGTGCCGTTCTCGTCGAAGATCCCGAGGCGCAGGTCGCCGCCCATCTGCACCGTGCCCACATCGCTGACGCGCACTGCTATGCCGTTGCGGTCGGTGAGCGCGATGCGCTCGATGTCCGCCTTGCTCTTGATGTATCCTAGCCCGCGGATGATGTAGGCCATGTCGGACATCTCGAATTTGCGCCCACCCACCTCGTTGTTGTTCGCCTTCACCTTGTCCATCACGTCCTTCATGGACAGGCCGTAGTACTGGAGCTTCAGCGGGTCGATCACCAACTGGTACTGCTTCTCGAAGCCGCCGAACGAAGCCACTTCCGCAACGCCGGGCACCGTTTGCAGGGCGAGCTTGACGTACCAATCCTGCAGCGCGCGCTGATCGCCGAGGTCCATGCCGGGAGCGTTCAGATGGTACCAGAAGATCTGGCCCACGCCGGTGCCGTCCGGGCCGAGACTTGGTGTTACGCCGGCAGGCAATGCGCGCTGTGCGTAGTTCAACTTCTCCAGCACCCGCGTGCGTGCCCAGTAGGTGTCCACATCATCGTCGAACACCACATACACGAAGCTCATCCCGAACATCGACGTGGCCCGGATGTCCTTCACATGCGGAATGCCCTGCAGGTTGCTCACCAAGGGATAGGTCACTTGGTCCTCCACCACCTGCGGACTGCGGCCCATCCACTCGGTGAAGACGATCACCTGATTCTCCGAAAGGTCCGGGATGGCATCCACAGGATTGCGCTGCACCGAGTAGACGCCCCAGCCAAACAAGGCAGCGGCCGCCAACAGCACCAAGTAGCGGTTGCGAAGGGCGAAGCGGATGAGGGCGTGTACCATGGGGGCCGGTATGCTTCAGTGATCAATGATGATCTTCGTCGTGATCGGCATCGCCGTGGTCCGCATCATGATGGTCGCTATCGTGATCGGCGTCCGCGTCCCCACCGTGATGATGGTGATGCCCCTCAAGCACCGCATGGGAAAGGAGCGCGGGATCCACTCCTGCACCGCCGCGATAGACGATCCATCCGCCGAGGAAGGAGCCTACGATAAGCAGCACCGCCGCCGACACGCTCAGGAACAAGGCACGCGGCGCGACGAGAATCTTTCTCTGCTTCCAACGCAGCAGGCACATCAGCCCGAAGACGACGATGGAGATGGACTGGATCCAGATGTGCCACGTCATGCGCTCATGCGCCGCCTCGGTGTGTGCAGGCACGGTGTAGTAGGCCATCACACCGGTGATGATCGTCAAGAGGCCCATGATAACCCCGGCCACGATCAACCCAAAGGCCACGCGCGAAAGGTCCACCCGCTGCTTTCGCCAAGCATAAATGTCAAGTACCACGCCGCTCAGCAGCAGGGCGATCGGAAAGTGGACGAATGCCGGATGGAATTCCCAGGGGTTCATGGATGTTATTTCTGGTTGTTGCGGTTATTTGACGGGTTCGAGGGTCATTCCGCACTTCGAACATTGATCACCTTCCTTACCGGTCACTTCCGGATGCATCGGGCAGGCATAGGCCAGTTCCTTCGAGGACCGGGTGTCGGTGCTGCTGTTCATCATGTGCGTTTGCGTACTGTCGTTCATCATGTGCATGTGGGTGCTGTCGTTCATCATGTGCTCGTGACCCTGTTCATTGGTCGAGCTGGTACCGCAGGCGGTCCAGGTGGTCGCTGCCAAGGCGAGGATGATCAGGCTATACTTATTCATGGTTGTGTTGTTGTTTGTGTATGTTGGGAAGTGGCGAGCCACCGTTCTTGGCCCGGAGTAGATCTCTGAATGTGTAGCCGTGTGGCCAGGCCAACGGCTGAAAGGAGAATGGAACGGACGGAGAGATGCGCGACGGGATGGACCCATCAAGCGCTACGGACCAACGGGTCCGGGATGAACGAGACTAAATGCGGAAGATCTGAAGCTCCGCCAATCGGACGCTCAAGAGCCGTGGAGGACGGCATTGCGGCTCGGTAGACCAAGCATGTCCGGAAAGAGGCACTTTGATCACCGTGGCCCAAGGGATCACAACGGCGTGGACCGCGACCGGCGTCATGGCTTTATCGAACGTGAATGTTGGGATCTCAGACTGCACGCTGGTGAACTCACAACAGGTGCTTGAGAGTTGAGAACCGGACTTCTCCGATGCCGGGCAGCAATCCTTGGCCTCGCCGAAGCTCACTGAACTGCGACCACTTGTGCAGGTCATCCTCGAAAGCTTCGGGGCGAAGGCTGCGAATAGCAGCAACGCAGCAAGGGGTAACACCGCCAACTTGCTCTTTCGGATGAAGGACATCTTCCACATCTGTGACTGCAAGGTAGCTTATGGCAAACTATGCGGAGCAGCAAATCACACGATCGTTGAAGGCCCATGGTATAGGATGCCTCACTCTAAAGTCGAAAGGCGACGGCCCTTTGCATGACGCGATCTTGGCTCTTGCCCCATCTTTGGTCATTCCAAGAATATCCCTGATCTCAAATAACCATCTTTGGCAGATACGATCATATTTGCCTCTTGTATGAAACACCCACGCACCACTTTCATGGTGGCCCTATGCGCCAGCTTGGTCGGTCTGTATTCCTGCCAGCGCGACCCCGACATGGCTCAGCCTCCGGGCGATGAATGGAACGGTCCCACACCTTTCCAACTGGTATTCCCGACCTGGGCGGCCGATCCGTTGCACGAATTGATCATGCCGACTGAAGAAATGACCGTGGAAGGGATCGCCTTGGGCCGGAAGCTGTTCTATGAAAAAGCGCTGTCGGACGACTACTCCATGGCCTGCGCGACCTGTCACCAACAGGACCATGCCTTCACGGATCCGCGCGTGGTCTCACTCGGCACGGACGGTTCGCCGGGCAGGCGGAATTCCATGGGCATCATGAATCCGGCATGGGACCATCAGTTCTTCTGGGATGGCCGTGCGCCGACACTTGAGATGCAGGCATTCGGGCCCGTGGCGAACATGGCGGAGATGCGCAACACTTGGCCTGAAGTGGAAAGTCGCTTGGCGTCGCATCCCGACTATCCGTTGCTTTTTGAACGTGCTTTCGGATCCCCCGGAGTGGACAGCATGCGCGTGGTAAAGGCCATCGCGCAGTTCGAGCGCACCTTCCTTTCGTTCAATTCCCGCTTCGACCGTTACGAATACGGTGGGGATATCACAGCACTGTCGTCCCAGGAGATCTATGGGAGAGACCTCTTCTTCGGAGAAGCCCATTGTAATGATTGCCATGCGGCTCCGTTCTTTTCGGACAACACTATCCTCAACATCGGCATGAATGGCGGCAGTGTGATCGACCTTGGGCTGGAGGAAGTGACGGGCCTTCACACCGACGGTGGCAAATTCAAGACCACCACACTACGCAATATCGAGGTGACGGCCCCATACATGCATGATGGCCGTTTCGCAACGCTGGAAGAAGTGGTCGATTTCTACGCGGATTCTGTGGATGTCAATGCGCCGAACATCTCCCAGCACATGTTGCCTTGGATGGCAGGGACGATCGACCTGTCCGCGGATGAACGGGCTGCGCTGGTGGCATTCATGAAAACCCTCACGGATACGGAATTTCTGAGCAACCCGGCTTTGTCGGACCCGAACTGATCGGTGGCGTAAGGCGTCCTAGCTTCTTTCCCACTGCCGCTTTCTAGCGGTCACTTCTCGAAAGGAACCACTTCTCTCCTGCAAAGACCAAGGCGATAATGGCGGTCGCCACAAGGACCACCAAGAGATCGCTTGCGACTTTGACCCACACAAATGCAACCAGTACCAGAAAGTCAAGCACCAAGGCTGATATGATGATGGATCCGTTGGCCTTGACGTCCTTCCTCAAATGCCGGAATACACCCCATTGGACGATCATGTCCATCACGAGATAGAGGATCGCGCCTATGGACGCGATGCGGGTCAGGTCGAAGAGAATAGTAAGTGTAATGGCGATCACCACCACATACAGCAGCATGTGCTTTTGCACCGTTCCGGGCATGCCGAAATGGCTATGTGGGATCAGCTTCATTTCGGTGAGCATCGCTGTCATTCGTGAAACCGCGAAAAGACTTGCGATGACGCCGGAGATCGTGGCGATGATCGCAATGGCCACGGTGAAGTAGAGGCCGATTTCGCCGTATGCCGGTCGTGCTGCTTGCGCCAAGGAATAATCCTTGGCCTTGATGATCTCGGCAACGGACAGGTTGCCTGCCACGGTGATTGCGACAAGGAAGTATAAAGCCGCGCAGATGAGCAAGGAGATAACGATCGCCCGCCCCACGTTCCGGTGGGGTTGTTTGATCTCGCCACCGCTGTTCGTGATAGTCGTGAACCCCTTATAGGCCAAGATGGTCAGCGCCAAGGCCGCAACATATTCCACCATGGAATGCCCGGAGATCTCACCAGCCTTGGGAAACAGGTCGCTTGTCGCAAGGTGTGCCGCAATAAGACCACCGATGGCGAAAACAGCGATGCCCGTGATCTTCAGAAGAGCCATGGCCTGGGCCGATCGACCAATGATCCGGTTGCCTTTTGTGTTTATGATATAGGCAATGACAAGCAATCCCACGCCCAAGCCCGCCTCCCATATCCCGGGATGTTTTGTTTGAAAAAGTTGTAAGGTGTAGGAGCCGAATGTTCGTGCTACCAAGCTCTCCGCGATCACCATGGTGATGGCCATCAAAAGCGCGGCGGACCCCGTGATGGTGGTGGTACCATAGGCTTTTTCCAGGATCATGCCGATACCACCAGCGGATGGGTAGGCATTGGAGACCTTAATGTAGGAGTAAGCGCTGAACCCCGAGATCACCCCGCCGACGATGAAGACATACGGGAACAAACCGCCAGCAAGCGCCGCCACCTGGCCGAGCAGGGCAAAAATGCCCGCCCCGATCATGACGCCCGTGCCAAGGCCCACGGCGCCGGCCAAGCTGAGACTGTTCTTCTTGTATTCCTCCATTCAAATTTGTTCAAGGCGGTAACATGGTCCTTCTTCAAAAGGATGTTCGGCCCGATCGGCAATATAAAGTGGCTTCTTCTGGTGCTTCATGATCGGGTGACATGGGCCAGGATGAATTCCACGCGTTCTTGAGGAGGGAGTATGGGAACATGCACAACAGGGGATGGTAATGAACCATACACCTTGATGATCAGGTTGTGGATCCTGATCTGGCTATCCACGTCCTCCAGCCGTGCATAGTCATTGACAAGCGGCAAGCGGGCGAGGATGAATACCGTGCTGTAGCAATAGCGTTCGCTCATCTCCACCAGGTCATCGTCAAAGTCGACTCGGCCGGCGGCCTCGTTTCGTCGATCCGGTTGGGCTTCGTCACGCAGG
>JBEPUG010000013.1:0-32747 GCA_041691695.1 Flavobacteriales bacterium | reverse complement strand
GACTGCCACGGTCCAAGGATGCGATGCACATTTCCTGGAAGACCCGGAACGTCTTTCGGTCCTAGCGAGACTTTGCGGTGCCACCGAGCGGATCCGGGCGGTAAATCCCATCGGCCACCGGGAATTCTTCAAACATGAGATACGCTGGACCCCTGAAGAGGCGGAAAGCACAAGGGATGGCTTGGACCTGGCGACCATGGAGATCAGTCCCGTGGCTGCCGCCGGGCTTAAAGTTGCGGCCGACCCCCGTGCAATGGAATTGATCGATCGCTGGCACGCGGGCAAGGGCATGGAAGATATTTCTGGGCGCGCTATTCGTTCCGCTTCTGCCGTGGCGTTGGTCAGTATTTCTGATGACTCCCCATTAGGTCGCGTTACCGGTGGGCGTGCAGTGGAACGGCTATGGATGGCCGCCAATGCAGAAGGGCTTTCGGTGCACCCTGTCTCCGCCCCCATCTTCCTCACCCACGCGCTTCGAAGTGAAATGAAAGGACTTCGCGACTTTGAGCGCGAGGAACTGGAACAGATACACAAGGAACTGATCTCCCTTTGGGACCTGCAGGGCCGTGAGCCCTTGTTCATGGTCCGTCTATCCCTTGCCGGAGAAGCCAGTGTCCGTTCGTTGAGACTTCCTATAAGAGACCTGTTCGTTCATTCGTCCACCATCTTGGAACCCAAAGCATGGAACTGAATATCGCTCCACTCGTCATCCGGGCTTTTCAAGCACCTGCCGATCCCGCAGGAAGCGCCGAATTCCTGCGCGAGCATCGCAAAGTGCTGGAGGACTTTGGCATCACCAATGTCACGACGAACGAGGAAACCTGGATGCAAGATCCAGATACTTATGTGATCGTGGCAGAGCATCCGGAATTGGGCATGGTCGGCGGCGTGCGCATACAACTGGCGCGACCAGACCTGGAACTTCCCATGGTGCACGCGGTGGGTAAGCTCGATCCTCATGTCACCACAGTGCTGGAACGGCTTGCTTTTGAAGGTCGCAGCGCTGAACTCTGCGGCCTATGGAACGCGCATCGCTATGTCGGACGCGGTCTTCCGCTGCTGCTTGGTTATGCCAGCACTTCATTGGCCAGCCAACTCGGACTCCGGACCATGGTCTGCCTGATCGCGCATTATACGCTTCACCACGCCTTGAAAGTGGGCTTCACTATGCTGGATGAAGTTGGCAACGGCGGCACGTTCTCATATCCGATCCCTTCTATCAAGGCCATAGCACTCTGTTTGACGGATGTGATCGCGGTCCAAGATGCTCATTGGGATCATCGTCAACGCGTGATCAGCCTGCGGCTCCGACCCGAGCAGATCGCACAGGAAAACCCATTGGATAAGGCCATGACGGTCGACTATCGCCTGAACCTGAATTTGGACCGTCAAGACATCCAGTACTATCAAGGGATATTGGAAAACCGGCTCCGCTACTCGGCCTAACGGCAAACGGGAACCTCAGCGCAGCTTGCCCGTATAAGGGCCGCAATGGCGCGTGTGCTCTTCAAGTACGTATTCCTTTCTTTCCTTCTGCTGCTTGGGCGGGCGCTGGATGCGGCCATCTCCCCCATTCCATTCAGTGATAGCCTGAATGGCCGCAGCATCGGGTTGAACACGGAGATCCTTATGGATCCTTCCGGGGCACTCAATGCGGTCCAGGCCGAGGGTTCCGCCGGATTCCACACATGCATGCAGGATGTGCCGAATCTGGGCCTCTCCAGAACAGCCTACTGGGTGCGCTTCACGGTCACGAACGAAAGCCATTCACCTGAGATCATCCTTAAGGTACCCTCAGCGGAAATAGAACGCTTGGACCTCTATGTCCTTCGATCCGGGCAGCCGGAATTGATCTGTAGAACAGGACAAGCGGTACGCCCCGATGATCGGCCTTTCATGGACGGGGAGTACGGCATGCCTCTGAACATCCCATTGCAAGGCACCTCCACCTATCTCCTAAGGGTGCATGGACTGAAACAGTTGCTGCTTCCCATGCACCTGAACACGGAAAAGGGGTATTCCCAGGACAAGGATCTCCGCAGCTTGATCGCTGGCGCCTTGTTCGGTATCTTCCTGGTCATGGCGCTCTATAACCTCTTCCTCTATTTTTCCGTGCGCGATATCAGCTACCTTATTTATGTGATGTACATCCTACTGGTGTGTGTCACGCAGCTCAATTTCCTTGGCTATGCCCAACTCTACTTCTGGCCCTCGGCCACCGCATTCGCGTTGAGGTCATCGCAGGTGCTCACGGTATTGACCGCCGCAGCGGCCGGTATTTTCATGCATCAGTTCACCAGGGCGAGTCAATTCGCCCCTTCAAGCAGATACCTCACACCCGCCTTTGTCGCGCTTCTTTTCGGAGGTCTCGGGGTCGGCTATGTCGGACTTCCCTTGCTCGGCTACAAGATCTTGCAGATATCCGTGGCCTCGTTTTCGACCTATTTGCTCACGATAGCCCTCATTTGCTGGTGGAGAGGCTTCCGGCCGGCGGCTTTCTTCAGCGTAGCGTGGGCACTCTTCCTCGTGGGCATCACCGCATTTGTGCTGAAGGACATGGGCCTGCTTCCCTATACCTGGCTCACCAAATACCTGATGCCCATGGGCTCGGTAGCAGAGGTCGTTCTGCTCTCTTTCGGTCTTGCGGACAAGATCAATGTATTGCGGCGAGAGAAGGAACTATCCCAAGCCGAGGCGCTACAGACCGCCATGGAAAAGGAGCAGATCATACTCGACCAGAATGTCACCCTGGAGCGCAAGGTCAACGAGCGTACACAGGCCTTGCAAGAGAGCACCGACCACTTGAAGCGCACGCAAAGCCAACTGGTGAGTGCCGAGAAGATGGCCTCCTTGGGCCAGCTTACCGCCGGCATCGCACATGAGATCAATAATCCATTGAATTTCATCAGCAGCAATATTCCTCCCTTGAAGCGTGATCTACTGGACCTGAAGGAAGTGCTGGAGGCGTATCGGAAAGCGTCCACGGAAGGCCTCGACATTCGAACCGTGCATGAACTGGAGGAACGCATCGGCGTGGACTTCACCATCAAAGAGGTGCAAGACATCATGGGCTGTATCGAGGAAGGCGCGGCGCGAACTTCGGATATCGTAAGAGGGCTCAGGACATTCAGCCGTTTGGATGAGGATGACCTGAAGTTCGCGGATATCAACGAGGGCATCCGCAGCACGCTGGTGGTGCTAGGCCGACAGTTCCACGATGGACTTGAGGTGCAACTCAGCCTGAGCGAAATGCCCGAAGTGGAATGCTACCCGGGCAAATTGAATCAGGTCTTCATGAACACATTGAACAACGCTGCGCACGCTGTAAAGCAGCGCCATGGTAGATCCGGAGGGAAGATCGAGATCTCATCCCGGATAATAGAAGAGATGGTCCAGGTCACCATTACCGATAACGGCACGGGCATGGACCAGCGCACCCAAGAACGTCTCTTTGAACCCTTCTTCACCACCAAAGGCGTGGGCGAGGGAACCGGATTGGGGCTTTCGATCGTACAAGGCATCATCGAAAAGCATTTTGGCCAGATCACGCTGAAGAGTGAGATGGGCCAAGGCACAACATTCACTTTCAAGTTACCGCTCCGCCAAGATGCGGTGATGGCCAAACGCGCATGATCATGGATGACCAGAGGATCAAGGTCCTTTATGTGGACGACGAAGAAGGCAACCTCATGGCCTTCCGTGCCAGTTTTCGCCGTGATTTCGATGTCCATGTGGCCCATTCCGGAGCGGAAGGGGTCGCCTTCTTAGAGCAGAACTCAGTGCATGTGGTGATCAGTGACCAACGCATGCCCGCCATGTCAGGAGCTGAATTCCTGGCAACGGTGAAAGCGCGATGGCCACGCATCGTGCGCTTGCTGCTCACTGGCTTCTCGGACATTGAGGCGGTAGTGGACGCTATCAACCGCGGCGGCATCCACGCCTACATCACCAAACCTTGGGACCCTACCGACCTGAAACTGCGTATCGAACAGGCGCATGAGGTACATGCGCTGCGCGAAGAACGTGAGCTCCTGTTCGAGCGGTATCGACAGATCTTCGATTCCTCCGGCGACCCGATAGTCATCTTGGACGACAAGGGTGTCGTTCGTGAGTTGAATTTGGCGACGCAGGAATTGATGGGCCTGGACCGGACCTCGCTATTGCTTTCCAATGCATCCTCCTACTTGTTGGAACCAGAAGGACTGGTGCGGCGGATGCGGGCACACCGAAAGGGTTCGACCTGTCCCAACGTGGAGATCGCCCTTCAAACGCCGGATGGCCGCACCATAGATTGCCTTGTCACCGCATCTTACCTCGGTCGTTCGCTTGAAGGGCCATCCTTGTATCAGGCGATGATCAAGGACATCAGCGACCGCCGACAGGAGGAATTGCGGCTTCGCAAGTTGAACAGCGACCTGGACAAGCGCGTGGCCGTTCGAACCCAGCAACTCATGGACGCCTTGGACGACCTGGGCGCCTTCTCCTACTCCGTTGCCCACGACCTGCGTTCACCGCTGAAGAACATCAAGGTATTGAGCGATCACCTCGGTAGTCTCTTGGCCGTGGGTGGCAATGAGGATGAAAAGGACATCAGCCAGCGCATACATAAAGGCACCTCACGACTGATCGCCTTGGTGGATGATCTGCTGCGCTTTGCGCGCACGGACTCACAGAAATTGGAATGCGAGGACGTTGATCTGGCGGAGATCATAGGTGAATGTATCAGGGATATCGCCATCGATCATGATCATGTGGAATTCACACTTCCCAGGTCCGATCAATTTAGTGTTCATGCCGACCGCGCCATGCTGAAGGTCGCGTTGAACAACCTCTTAGCAAATGCCATCAAATTCACGCGGGGGAAGGATCCGGCGCACATTGAGTTGGGGGCCAATACGGACGACGACGGATTGGTGGTCTGGATGAAAGACAACGGCGTGGGATTCGACAATGCGAAGAAGGAGATGGTCTTCGGTGTCTTTAAGCGGCTGCACTCCAGCTCCCAATTCGAAGGAACAGGGATCGGTCTCGCCTTGGTGAACCGGATCATGAACAAGCACAGCGGAAATTGTTGGGCCGAGGCAACCCCGGATGTTGGCGCAACCTTCTTCCTGCGCTTTCCCCATCGGCAGGGATCCAGCGCTTTCCTCCTTGCCAGCTAAAACCGGACTTTCCCTTTAGGAACGAATAGAACCCCGGTCCTCAGTGCTGATCGTAATCCACCACCACGCGCTCAGTGAGCGGATGGCTCTGGCAGGTGAGCACATAGCCATCAGCCACCTCCTCATCGGTGAGGGCGTAGTTCATGTCCATGGCCACTTTACCTTCGACAATGCGAGCCTTGCAAGTGCAGCAGACGGCGCCCTTACACGCGTAAGGGACATCAAGTCCGGCGGCTTCTGCTGTATCGAGAATACTGTCCCCCTTCGCCGCTACTTCGATCTCCGTTTCGTTACCGTCCAGAATGATCTTCACCTTGGCCTTACCCTTCAATGGTGCTGAACTACCAGGCGTTTGCGGTGGATCTGACTTCTTGAGTTCGCTGGTCACAGGCGAGGAGAACAGCTCGATGTGGATGTGCTTCTTGTCGACGCCGGAACGCTCCAAGGCCTCGCTCACATTCATCATCATCTGCTCCGGGCCGCAGATGAAATACTCCTTATGCAAGGGGTCGTTCACGAAGGTTTTCAGGAGCTTCACGGCCTTTTCATCGGTAATGCGCCCGTTGAAGAGCGCCTCGGCATCCGTGCCGCGGCTCAGGATATGATAGACATTCAACCGCTCCGGGTGGACCTTCTTCAGTTCATCCAACTTGTTGCGGAAGATGATGCGGTCCACGTCTGAATTGCCGAAGAACAGCGTGAATCTGCTTTTGTGTTCAGTGCGAAGTACCGTAGTGAGGATGCTGAGGATCGGCGTGATGCCACTGCCTGCCGCGAAAGCGATATAGTGTCGTTCTTGGGCTGGATCCAGGGCGGTGTGGAAGTTTCCCATCGGGGACATCACCTCCAGTTTTGACCCCGGCTTCAACTGCTCGACCAACTGTGTGGAGGCTCGGCCCCCATCCACTTTCTTCACCGCGATGCGAACCTCGTCCTTGTCCAACGGACTGCTGCAGATGCTGTAGGACCTGCGCAATTCCGTTCCGTTACAGTTGAGTTTCAGGGTGAGGTATTGCCCGTGGATGAAGGTAAAATCATCGCGCAATTCAGGCGGCACGCGGAAGCCTATGGAAATGCTATCCGGCGTCTCCTGGTGGATATCTGCGACCTCAAGCGTATGGAAACGGGCCATTCTAACGGGTGTATCTGGCATTACTGGAAAAGTCCGCCCATACGACATGCTTGGGGCGGGGCGCAAAAGTAGCCGCCGAATGGCGCATGCCGAACTAGGCCGACAACAAGGCACATCCCCTGCCCCATCCTTAACTTAGCCACCCGCAAACCAGCTTCATATAAGATGATGGACGACAAACAGGCCGAGGAGAACTTTCAAGCGAAAGTGGATGCCGAGCAGAAGATCGAGCCGAAGGACTGGATGCCTGCGGACTACCGGAAGAGCTTGATCCGCCAGATCAGCCAGCACGGTCACAGCGAGATCGTGGGCATGCTGCCCGAAGGCAACTGGATCACCCGCGCACCGAGCCTGCGCCGCAAGACCGTGCTGCTCGCCAAAGTGCAGGACGAGGCAGGCCATGGCCTCTACCTCTACAGCGCCGCGGAGACCTTGGGCATTTGCCGCGATGAATTGACCGACCAGTTGCTCACCGGCAAGGCCAAGTACAGCAGCATCTTCAACTACCCCACCATCACCTGGGCCGACATGGGCGCGGTGGGCTGGTTGGTCGATGGCGCCGCGATCATGAACCAAGTGATGTTATGCCGCACGAGCTACGGTCCGTATGCCCGCGCGATGGTGCGCATTTGCAAGGAGGAGAGCTTCCATCAGCGGCAGGGCTATGAGATCATGACCGTCCTGAGCAAAGGCACACCGGAACAGAAGGCCATGGGACAGGATGCCCTAGATCGTTGGTGGTGGCCCAGCCTAATGATGTTCGGCCCCAGCGACAAGGACAGTCCGCATAGCACGCAGAGCATGAAGTGGAAGATCAAGCGGCAGAGCAACGATGAACTGCGCCAGACCTTCATAGACCGCACCGTGCAGCAAGCCGAATACCTCGGTCTGAATATCCCCGATCCCAAACTGAAGTGGAACGAAGAGACAAAGCATTACGATTGGGGCGAGATCGACTGGACTGAATTCTTCGATGTGATCAAAGGCAATGGCCCGTGCAACAAGGAGCGATTGACAGCGCGCCAGAAGGCCCACGCGGATGGTGCGTGGGTGCGCGAAGCGGCTTTGGCGTATGCTGAGAAAAAGGCGAAGAAAAAAGCAGCCTAAAAGAGTCGTGAGTCCATTAGACTTGAGTCTTCAGTCTCGAACGCGGAGTCTCTAATCCCCCATCACTATCCACCAATCACCGGTTTATGAGCAACGAAAAAGACTGGCCTCTCTGGGAGGTGTTCATCCAAAGCAAGCGCGGACTGGACCATAAGCACGTAGGCAGTCTGCATGCTGTTGATGCAGGCATGGCCATCGAGAATGCGCGCGATGTATACACCCGACGCAATGAAGGCAACAGCATCTGGGTCGTACTCGCCGAGAACGTTCATGCCAGCAAGCCAGAGGACCAAGGTGCCTTTTTCGACCCTGCCGACGACAAGGTCTATCGCCATCCCACCTTCTACCCCATGCCCGAGGGGGTGAAGTACATCTGACCATGACCAACCAAGAAGCCTTGTTCCGCTACGTGGTACGTATGGGCGACAACAGCTTGGTGATGGGCCATCGCCTCAGCGAATGGTGCGGCCATGGCCCCCAGTTGGAAGAGGACATCGCGCAAGCCAATATCGCATTGGACCTCATTGGCCAGGCACGCAACTACCTCACTTATGCAGGAGAGATCGAAGGCAAGGGACGTAGCGAGGACGACCTCGCCTACCTGCGCACTGACCGCGAATACCTCAACGCACTCATCACTGAACTTCCGAAAGGCGATTATGCTCGCACCATTGCACGGAGTTTCCTGTTCGACGCCTTCCACTTGCCACTCCAGCAAGCATTGACGAAAAGCACCGATGAGCGCTTGAAGGAGATCGCAGAAAAGGCAGTGAAAGAAGTGACCTACCACCTGCGCCACAGCAGCGAATGGCTGGTCCGTTTCGGTGATGGCACCGCGAAGAGCCACGACCTTGCGCAGGACGCCGTGGACGATCTCTGGCGTTATACCGGCGAACTTTTCATTCCTGACGAAACAGAAGAGATGCTGGCGAAGTCCGGTGTTGCGCCTAAACTTTCGGACATCAAGAAGGAGTGGGACGCCACGATCGTCCGCACACTGAAGGAGGCTGATTTGAAGCGTCCTACTGATGGCTGGATGGCGAGCGGCGGAAAGAAGGGAGTTCACACGGAGCACCTCGGCCCCATGCTGGCAGAGATGCAAACCCTGCAACGCACATTCCCAGGAGCGGAGTGGTGAAGATGGACCTCGCGCTTTCGATCACCGATGTGCAGACCGTGCTGGACCAAGTGACGGACCCGGAGATCCCGGTGATCACGATCCGCGAATTGGGCGTGCTACGCGCTGTGAAGATCGAAGGCGATTCTGTGGAAGTGACCATCACCCCCACCTACAGCGGTTGCCCGGCCATGGATGTGATGCGGGAGGACATTGAAAAAGTGCTGCGCGCATCGGGTATTGAAAAGGTGAGCGTGAAGCAAGTGCTCTCCCCGGCATGGACCACGGATTGGATCAGCGAAAGCGGAAGAAAGAAACTGCTGGACTACGGAATTGCTCCGCCGCCGCACACCTCGGATATTCGTGCGTTGAAAGGTGGAGTTCCTGTGACGACCTGCCCCCAATGCGGCAGCACGGACACAGTGCTGGTGAGCCAGTTCGGATCCACGGCCTGCAAGGCACTGTACAAGTGCAATACCTGCCAGGAACCGTTCGATCTGTTCAAGTGCCTTTAACCGCAGAGGGCGCGGAGAGCGCAAAGAACAGAGACGGACAATGTTGAAATCTCTAACTATTCTAGGGTTACAGGTATCCATGTCTCATTGGTTCAAAGCATTTGGGTGCTTCATGATCTTGGCAGGTGCTTGCAATACACAGCCAGCGCTTTCCCAAACAGTTGGTGATACAGTCCTCTTCAATGGGAACCGTATCCCTTTTCTTCATCTTACCACCTACCCAAACAAAGGCGAGGACGCGGGAATTGAAGGTGTGGTCAAGGACGAATTCACAGTGGATACCCTGTGTCAGATCAGCAAGAAGGAAGTGGTACAAGGCATTGGCTATGGGTGTGATGAAGTAGCATTTCAGGCTATCAACCGACGCTTTGAAGAACTGTTCATGAAGGGAAACCATTTTCAGTGCCATCCGGGCCAAATGACAGTTCCCGTCGTTTTTAAATTGCGCGACTAGTGAAGTCATAGGAAAGGCGAAGGGGCATATCTGCGCCATCAGCGGTTTCCTATGACGACGGCGTCCCTCTTCTTTGCGCCCTCCCGAAAAGATCGGGATGAAATATTTGCAGTAAAAATCACACGTACCCTCCGCTGTACATTCGCCGCGCATGGATATTTCCGTCGTCATCCCCTTGCTGAACGAGCGAGAATCACTGCCGGAATTGGTGGCAAAGCTGCACGCGACCATCGGTAGCATGGGCAAGAGCTACGAGGTGTTGCTAATAGACGATGGCAGCCGCGATGGTTCATGGGAAGAGATCCAACGATTGCATTCCGCGGACGCGCGAGTGAAGGGCATCAAGCTGGGTCGCAACTATGGCAAGAGCCCCGCGCTAAATGAGGGCTTCCTAGCAGCTAAAGGTGGTGTGGTGATCACCTTGGACGCGGACCTGCAGGACGACCCGGCGGAGATCCCCGAGCTCTACCGCATGATCACCGAGGATAATTTCGACCTCGTCAGCGGCTGGAAGAAGAAGCGCCATGACCCGTTGAGCAAGACACTGCCTACAAAGCTCTTCAATGCCACAACCCGCTGGGCAAGCGGTGTGCAACTGCACGATTTCAATTGCGGTCTGAAAGCATATGACAGCAAAGTGGTGAAGGCCATTGAGGTCTATGGCGAGATGCACCGCTACATACCCTTCATCGCCAAGAAGGAGGGATTCCATAAGATCGGCGAAAAGGAGGTGCTTCACCACCCACGCAAATACGGTGTGACCAAGTTCGGACTGGACCGCTTCATCAATGGCTTCCTCGATCTGCTAACGATCACCTTCGTGTTCCGTTTCGGCAAGAAGCCCATGCACTTCTTTGGCGCGATGGGCACGCTCACCTTCTTTCTAGGTTTCCTCGCCACGCTCTGGCTCTTGGCCAGCAAGCTGTTCAGCGTATTCCACCATGTGCGCGCACCCTTGGTGACGAGTCAACCTCTGTTTTACATCGCCCTTACCAGCATGATCATCGGTGCGCAGCTCTTCCTCACGGGATTCGTGGCGGAACTGGTGGCGCGGAATTCCGCCGAGCGAAACAACTACCGGGTTTCGGAGCGATTAGGTCTTTGACCAGAACATTCCGGGATCGGACCGAAGCCTGAACTTTGCGGCATGGCCGAACTTCAAGTCCGCTTCCTCTCCCACCTCGCCCAGACCAGTCCTTTCCCGATCGCCTTGGACATTGTCGGCGCTGAAGGTTGTCACCTGCATACGCGCGATGGGAAACGCTATTTGGACCTGGTCGCGGGTTTAGCGGTGAACAATGTCGGACACAGGCATACGAAGGTTGTCACGGCGATCAAGGCACAAGCTGACCGCTACCTGCATGTGATCCCGTACGGCGAATTCATCCAGGAACCACAAGTGCGTTTCGCGGAAGCCTTAACGAGCCATCTACCTTCGAGTTTGGACAGCGTGTACTTCGTGAACAGCGGCACCGAGGCGAACGAGGGCGCATTGAAACTGGCCAAGCGCATCACGGGTCGCACTGGTCTGGTGGCCTGCGACAGAAGCTATCACGGCAGCACGCACGGTTCCTTGAGCGTCACCGGAAACGAAGAGAAGAAGTACCGCAACCGCCCGCTGTTGCCGGATGTCCGCTTCATGCGTTTCAATGAAGCTGCTGATCTGGGTCTCATCGATCGTTCAACGGCGGCGGTGATCGTGGAACCGATCCAAGGCGACGCGGGCATCCGCGTTCCTGATCCGGCCTGGATGAAAGCCTTGCGCGAGCGATGCGACAAGACCGGTGCGATGCTGATCTTCGATGAGGTGCAAACGGGCTTCGGCCGCTCGGGAAGCCTCTTCGCCTTCGAGCAATTCGAAGTGGTTTCGGACATACTCGTGCTGGGCAAGGCCCTGGGCGGCGGCATGCCGATGGGCGCATTCATCAGCTCGCAGGAACGGATGCACCTGCTCACACACGATCCAGTGCTCGGCCATATCACTACCTTCGGCGGGCATCCCATCCCCTGCGTGGCGGGTCTTGCAGCGCTGGAGGTCCTGCTTGAGGAAAACCTCGCGGAGAACGCCCAACGGATGGGCACGCTGTTCAAGGAGCTGCTCGTGCATTCGTTGATCAAGGAGGTCCGCGGGAGCGGGTTGATGCTCGCCGTGGAATTGGGCGATGCCGAATTGGTACAACGCGTGGTGATGGGCTGCTTGGGCCGAGGTGTGCTCGGCTTCTGGTTCCTTAGCTGCCCGACCGCATTCCGTATCGCACCGCCGCTCACGATCGATGAAACTCTTGTGCGCGATGCTTGTGCGGCGATCTTAGGGGAATTGGAAATGCTGCAATAAGCGTCGGTGGCACTCGCGACACGCGAGCGCTTACCTTGAGTGGTCGCGAGCCGCGACAGAATACTGCCGCTCGGCTGAGGTCGAGCTATGGCCACGAAGACAAATGATCAGAGCAACTCTTCCACCTGTAGGGCGAGGAGGTCCTCCACCGTTTCCCTTCTACGCACCAGCATCGCCCTACCGTCCTTCACGAAGACCTCCGCAGGCCTTGGGCGTGAGTTGTAGTTGCTCGCCATGCTGAAGCCATAGGCGCCCGCATTGAGGAAGGCGAGCACATCACCCTCCTGCATCTCCGGCAGCAGGCGGTCCCAAGCGAACGTGTCCGTCTCGCAGATATAGCCCACCACGGTATAGATCCGTTTCTTGCCTTCGGGGCGACTCACATTCACAATACCGTGATAGCTTCCGTAAAGCATCGGTCGGATCAAGTGATTGAGGCCGCTGTTCACGCCAGCGAAAACTGTCGCCGTTGTTTGCTTGATCAAGTCGACACTCACGAGCAGCACACCAGCTTCACTCACTAGGAACTTTCCCGGTTCAAACCACAGTTCCACTGGTTTATCCCGTTTCGCGTTGAAGTGAATGATCCGCTCGCCCAATCGCTGACCGAGGTCCTCCACGTCGGTGGCGATATCATCCGGCTTGTAGGGCACTTTGAACCCGCTACCCAGATCGAGGAAGCGCAGGTTCGGAAATTGGGCAGCCGTTCCCAAGAGCAATTCTGCAGCGCGCAGGAAGACCTCCGTATCGAGGATATCGCTGCCCGTGTGCATGTGCAGGCCATCCACGCGCAGCCCATAGTTGGTCACGACGCGTTCCACGTGCCGCATCTGGTGGATGCTGATACCGAACTTGCTGTCGATGTGGCCGGTGCTGATCCGCTCATTCCCGCCCGCAAGGATGTGCGGGTTGATACGGATGCAGATCGGCACCTTGCCGCCATAGGCGTTCCCGAAGCGCTCCAGTACCGGGATATTGTCGATGTTGATGTGAACGCCTAGTTCAACCGCCCGCTCGTATTCACTGAAGGAGACCATGTTGGGCGTGAAGAGGATCTCGTTGGGCTTGAACCCCGCTTTTAACGCGATCTGTGCCTCTTCGATGCTCACCACATCCACCCCCATACCCAGTGCGCGCATCTGCTTCAGCACCGCCATGTTGGTCAGGGCCTTGCATGCGTACATGAAGCGTGTCGGCGTGGAATGGAAAGCGTTCTTCAACCGCTCCGCCTGTCGCTGCATGATCGCAGCATCATAGACATACACCGGCGTTCCAGCGCTCCGTGCGATCTCCAGCGCGGACACCCCGCCAATGCGGTATTCACCTTCCTTCAGTTCCATGGTCCAAATTCAGCGCGCGAAACTACCGGTGCGGCGGCCATCGCTTACAAGAACAGATCAAAACTGTCCTGTGCCCAGCATCACCATCGTGCACGCTTCCAGCGTTTCAATACCTGCTTGTTGCGCTTGCTTCGCAAATACGGGATTCTCCGAACCGGGATTGAAAATGATGCGCTCGGGATGCAGCGCCAACACCTGCTTTTCCCACTCCTCTTGATTGACTGCGTTTAGATACATCGTCACGGTTTGCACCTGACTGTCCGCGGGAATGGTCTTCACGATAGGCACATCGCCCAGTTTGCCTTCGCGCAGCCCTACCGCCAATACGGGATGGTCATGTTTGCGCAGCTCCTGGATCGCCTTGTTGGAATAGCGTTCCGTTTTCAGGCTTGCGCCCAAGACCAAGGTCAATTTTTTCTCTTCCATCGCAGTGTTCAACGCCAATGCTCGGCATACCAAGGTACGGCACGGTCCAGCCCTTCATCCAAGCTGTACCGAGGTGAATAGTCCAATTCCCTTCGTGCCTTTGTGATGTCGGCCAAGGAGGCGCGGACATCCCCGGCCCGGGCGGGCGCATGTTCCACGCCGACCTTACCCACTGCGGTATCGATCAACTGAAGCCGATCGCGCAGCTTGCCCAAAAGTGAAAGCAGGTCGCAGCTATCCCCGTATGCGATGTTGAAGACCTGACCGGCCCTGTCCGCAGGTGAAGACAATGCCTGGATCACAGCCTGCACCGCATTGCCGACGTAGGTGAAGTCCCGGGTCTGAAGGCCATCCCCATGCACCACAGGCGCCTCATGGCGAAGCAACGCTCGAATGAATTTTGGAATGGCGGCAGCGTAGGCTCCCTCTGGATCTTGACGCTCACCGAAGATGTTGAAGAAGCGCAAACCGATGGTCTCGAGACCGAACAAGCGATGGTAAAGGCTTGCGTAGGTCTCATCCATCCGCTTGGTCACCGCGTAAGGTGAAAGGGCCTCGCCTTCCCGTCCCTCTACCTTAGGCAGCCCCGGGCTATCGCCATAAACGCTGCTGCTGCTGGCGTAGACGATTCGCTTCAAACCCGCGTTGCGCGTGGCCTCGATCACATTCAGGAAGCCGCCGAGGTTTGCTGCCTCGCTATCCAACGGATGCGCAATGGAACGCGGCACACTGCCCAAAGCGGCGAGATGCACCACAACATCGGAGCCCTTCAGCGCAGCAGCAACATCATTAATGAAGCAGATGTCGCCCTTGATGAAGGTGAAGCCTTTCACTCCGCCGAGGTGATTGATGTTGCGCGGATTGCCTGTGGACAGATCGTCCAAGCAACGCACCGCATGACCGGCAGCCAGCAAGGCATCACAGACATGCGAGCCGATGAAGCCAGCGCCACCGGTGACGAGGATGGTCCGCTGGCCCTCAGGCATCGATCACTTAGCCACCGCGAGTGAACGCTTCTCGCGGATCACCACGATCTTCACTTGGCCGGGATAGGTCATTTCGTTCTGGATGCGTTCGGCGATACTGAGACTGATGCTGTCTGCCTCGGCGTCGGTCACCCGGTCGCTTTCCACCATCACGCGAAGTTCACGGCCAGCTTGGATCGCATAGGCCTTGGAGACCCCGTTGTAGCTCATGGCCACACTCTCGAGATCCTTGAGGCGCTTGATGTACTGCTCCACTTGCTCGCGTCGTGCACCGGGCCGCGCGCCGCTGATGGCGTCGCAAGCCTGCACGATCGGCGCAAGCAAGGTGGTCATCTCGATCTCGTCGTGGTGGGCACCGATAGCGTTGCAGACATCAGGCTTCTCGCCATACTTCTCGGCGAGCTTCATGCCGAGCAGGGCGTGCGGCAATTCGGGCTCGTCCTCCGGCACTTTGCCTATGTCGTGCAGCAGGCCAGCGCGTTTGGCGGCCTTCACGTTAAGGCCGAGCTCCGCTGCCATGATGGCGCAGAGGTTGGCGGTCTCGCGGCTGTGCTGCAGCAGGTTCTGTCCATAGCTGCTGCGGTAGCGCATGCGGCCCACCATGCGCATCAGTTCCAAGTGAAGGCCGTGGATACCGAGGTCGATACACGTGCGCTTACCGATCTCCATGATCTCATCTTCGAGATGCTTCTTCGTTTTGGAGACGATCTCCTCGATACGGCCAGGGTGGATGCGTCCGTCCTTCACCAATTGGTGCAGGGCGAGGCGCGCCATTTCCCGGCGCACGGGGTCGAAGCAGCTGAGTATGATGGCACCGGGGGTGTCGTCCACCACGATCTCCACGCCGGTGGCTTCTTCCAAAGCGCGGATGTTACGTCCTTCACGCCCGATAATGCGGCCCTTGAGGTCGTCGTTCTCGATGTGGAAGGTGCTCACGGCATTCTCCACCGCGTGCTCGGTGGCTACGCGCTGTATGGTCTGGATCACGATGCGCTTGGCCTCCTTATTGGCGGTGAGCTTGGCCTCCTCAACAACATCCTTCACCAATGCCATGGCGCCAGTGCGAGCCTCATCACGCAAGCTGTCCATCAACTGGTTCTTGGCCTCTTCAGCATTCAGGCCGCTGATGCGTTCAAGCTGCGTTACCTGCTTCTCGTGGTTCTTCTCCACCTCTTGGCGGCGCACCTCGATGCCTTGCATGCGCTGCTCCAGGTCCTGCTTGAGGGTCTGCATCTGCTTCTCCTTGTTGGCCAGCTCCTGCTGCTGGCGGCTCAACTGCTGCTCCCGCTGTTTCCCTTTTTCAAGGCCTTGCTGGATTCGCTTGTCCTTTTCACGGGCATCAAGCTCGTGCTCTTCCTTCATCTGAAGGAATTTTTCCTTGGCTTGGAAGATCTTCTCCTTTTTGATCGCCTCACCCTCGGCCACGGCCTCCCGCAGGATGCTGTCGCGACGCTTCTTCATCAGGCCGTTGACCACCATGTATACGATGGCGCCCCCGGCGAGGAGGCCCACGATGGCCCCTGCCAATGCTGCAACGATGTCAAAACTCATGTCCACTGTTTTTTGTTAATGGTTCAGTGGACCATTGGTGCTCCGAGGAGCGAAGGCAGGGATCAGCCGTTGAGGTCGATGAGCAGTTTTTCCAGTTCGTCCAGCACCTCCTTGTCCGTGGCGGTGGGCCGTGGTTTTGCCGTGTTGAGCGCCCGGGTGGCGACTTCCAACGCGGCCATGGCCAACAGGTCCTGTTTGTCGGTTAGCGGATAGCCGGCCTTCAAGCGGGTAATGCTCTCATTGATCTCTTGAGCGGCCGCACGGATATTCTCCTCCTCCTCCGGATGGATGGTGAGGGGGTAGGCCCGTCCGGCCAATTCGATCCTTATCGATCTTTCCTCCATGGTGGTAGTGTCGGGCTGGGTCACGTGTTCAACAATGCCAGACATCGATCTATTTCGTTCACCAGTTCGTCGATCTTTTCCTTCGATCCCGCGCGGGTTTCCACCACAGGGGTGGCCTTTTCCGTTCGGAGAACCTCGTTCTCCTGCTCCAATTCAATGATACGGGCCTTCAGCACATCCGCCTCCCGGTGCACATCCCGCCCGTTCGCCTCCAATTTGGAGATCGTTGCGAGATGGCCCTTGCGTTCGCGGAGCAATTCCTGCACCCGTTCCCGTGCGGCGACGATGCGCGCTGCCAGTCCTTCCATTGCCTTGAGCAAAAGACCGTTATGGTCCGAGGCCAAATATACTGGCAGGCGAGGTTGCGGCCCGCCCTTTGTTTGCACCGGCGGCTGTTCGTCCTCTTTCCGTGCCGCGCTCGATAATCGTGTTGGCTGCGGGTAGCTTGCCGACCTTTCCTTAAGACGAGTATGAACCCCGCCGCACTCAAGCCTGCACCAAGCCGCGAAGTAATTCGCACTATCACGCTATCATTCAGCCTGTTGTTCGCTGTCCTTATTTCAGCCCAAACGCCATCGGCGCATCCCGGATTCATCCAGCCCATGAATCTCCCAATAGAGGTCGCAGGCAATTTCATGGAGCTGCGGACGAACCATTTCCATTCCGGGCTGGACATGAAGACGAACAACCGGATCGGGCAGCCTGTGATGGCAGCGGCCGATGGCTGGGTGAGCCGCATCAAGATCAGTCCGTGGGGCTATGGCAAGGCGGTGTACATCGATCATCCTACCGGCTACACAACGGTCTATGGACACCTGAGCCAATTGAACGGTGCTGTTGCCACGGCCTGCTTGGAGGCTCAATACAAGTCGCGCGATTTCAGCGTCGACCAGTACTTCAAGAAGGGTGAGATCCCGGTGAAGCAGGGAGATACGATCGCCTTCAGCGGAAACACCGGGGGATCCAGCGCCCCGCACCTGCACTTCGAGGTGCGCCGCACATCAGACCAACACGCGCTCGACCCACAGGCTTACGGCATGACCCCGCTGGACAATGTACCACCGGACATCAGTGGCATCCGCATCGAAGCACTGGACAGCAACTCCTTCTCCTCTCCTTTCCCCGGAGGAGCCGTCGGCATCCCTGTGGTGCCGGTGAACGATTCCACTTACATGCTCAAGGCCGGTTCAAATCCGGCAGCATTCGGCACCGTCGGACTGTCGGTGAACGTCATTGACCGGTACAACAACAGCAACAACACCTGCGGTATCCGCGACCTCACTGTGAGCGTGGACGGAAGCATGGTCTTCAGTGCACATCTCGACGAGCTCGACTTCGGCACCTCGCGCTTCGCCAACGCTTACATGGATTATGGCCTGTTCGAGGACAAAGACATGCACTACAACCGTTGCTACCGCTTGCCGAACAATAAGCTAGCGGTTTATGGAAATGAAGCGGCCCAAGGGAGGATCACCGTGGAACCCGGGAAGGACCATGCGATCCAAGTAGTTGCCACGGATGCCGCCGGGAACCGCTCCAAGCTCACGTTCGTCCTTCACGGGGCTAGCGCAACTGCCGCAGCTGCATGGCCCAAGCCCAATGAACAAGGGCAACTTTTCCGCTGGTCGGCGGCTAATGACCTGATCGAAAAGGGGCTTCATTTTTCGCTGCCGCCCAATGCCTTGTATGAGGATACCCGGATCCAATACAATACATCAGCGTCCCCGGCCAAAGCCTATGCCCCACTGCATCAGATCCAGAATGATGAGACACCAT
This sequence comes from Flavobacteriales bacterium, assembly GCA_041691695.1. GTDB lineage: Bacteria > Bacteroidota > Bacteroidia > Flavobacteriales_F > PHOS-HE28 > PHOS-HE28. Next base: position 14,502 of record JBEPUG010000013.1, on the reverse strand, counting down.
TGCAACTGGCCGGAACCCTCAGCATAGACGTGACCAAGGATGTTCCACAAGGAAATACGGACAAGTTGTTGATCGTGAAAATGGATCACGGTAAGCCCAGTCCGCAAGGTGGCACCTTCGCCAACGGGGCCGTCACCGTCCAGGTGAAAACTTTCGGGAATTTCACCGTGATGCTGGATACCACTCCACCTGTGCTGATACCACTCGACATGCAAGCGGACATGAAGGGCCGCAGCGGCTTCCGGATAAAGGTCGGCGATAACCTTTCCGGACTGGATCAGTGGAGTGCGACCTTGGATGGCAAGTGGATCCTGATGGAATACGACCCGAAGCGCGGTGATCTGGAACACACCTTCGACGTTCATTCCGACCTGCCCGGCGCACACGAACTGAAGGTGGAGGCGATCGACGAACGGGGCAATCGGGCCAGTTTGACCCGGCGCTTCACCCGATAGAACGTCGCAAATGCAACGTTGCAAACCGGATCGCGTAACAGGCTCGCGACTTGATGTGCATGAGAACCCCGTTCCTGCGGTCCACCCACCTTCCCGCCCTACTGGGCATAGTACTCCTGGCGTCGGGTTGCGGCAGCTCGCTGTTCAACGGCCGAGTAAGCGAAGGAGTGATCGAATACGGGGTGACTTTCCCTGATATGGATCCGGACGGCCTGATGTCCGGAATGCTTCCGGACAAGACCATACTGAGCTTCGACCGGGAGCATCAATCCATGGACCTGAGCGCGGGCATGGGGATCTTCCGCACCAGCATGGTGGTGAACACCCGGGACAAGGTGGTGGATTACCACATGAGCATGATGGGCAAGAACCTGGTGGCCATCATGAAACCGCGCGACCTGCTCACCTTCGATAAGTCTCCACAAGCGATGACGGTGATCTTCTCCGATGGCACGGACACTATAGCGGGGTATCCATGCAAGAAGGCGGTGCTGGTCTATGCCAATATGGACGTGCCTGAGCAAACCGTGTGGTACACCGATCAGATCGCTATGGACACCCCTAACTGGTATGGCCCATTCAAAGAGATACCCGGCGTGTTGATGCGGTACGAGTTCACTCAGAACAGCATCCGGATGCGTCTGGAAGCTGTATCGGTGCACCCTGGTGAGGTGAAATCCTCCAAGTTCGAGGTGCAGCCGGACCATCAGGTGGTGTCCCCTGAAGTGTTGTACAGCCAGTTGGACGAGGTGCTGAGCACCTTGGGGCACTGATCGCCCTTCCCCGCAGGTCCGAGATGTATCGGACAGGGCCACATCCCATTGTTGATAATAGATAGCTCCGCCAAGGCGTTACGCCCTTGGTGTGCCGGTAGTTTTGGCCATCCCGCATCGGATGCGGAACCCAATCCTTTTCCCTTTTGGCCAACGAACGCAAGAACAAGATCCGGGACGCAGAAGTGGAGGAAGTGCGTCCCAAGCGCAAACGCGCTGCCAGTAGCGGCAAGAGCGGCAGCAGTTCATCCAGCATGGCTGAGCGCTGGGGCAGGTTCCGTGCATTCCTCGCCGACGAGCGCATGCACAAGGTTGTCGGGCTGTTCCTGGTGCTCTTCTCGGCCTATCTCGTAGTAGCGTTCACCAGCTACCTCTTCACCTGGCGGATCGACCAGGACCTGATGAGCCGCCCGTGGGGGCAGATCTTCCAGCCGGATGTGCATGCGGAAAATTGGCTGGGCAAGTTCGGCGCGCTGATCAGCCACCAGTTCATCTACGTCTGGTTCGGTATCGCGGCCTTCATCTTCGTCATCTGGAGTTTCCTCATCGGCGTGCGCATCACATTGAACACGTGGTTACTGCCCGCGGGGAAGGCGATCCGGTGGAGCGTCATGACCTTGTTCTGGCTTCCCACCTTGTTGGGCTTCTTCTTTCCGAAGGGTGATTGGCAGGTGTTGGGTGGAGGTATCGGGTATGCCATCAACAGTCACCTTACGGGTTGGCTCGGCAGCTTTGGCGCGGGCGCACTCATCGTGTTCGCCGCGGTTGCTTTCGCCGTGTACACCTTCAATCCTTCGTTCCATTGGGTGCTGGCCTTATTCGAGCGCAAGCCGAAGGTCGCGACCGAAGAAGCGGAAGTTGAAGCAGAGTCTGACGACTGGACAAACGTTCGCGGCAACCGGGTGAGAGAAATTGTACCGGAAGTGGAGATGCCGGAGGTCACCGAAGAAGCGCACGTAAAGGAGGTAATGGAGGTGAAAGAGGTGATGGAAGAACCGGAATCGGAGCCGGAACCTCGGGCGTTGGAGTTGGAGCCGATGGCCACCAAGGGGGCCAACTTGAGCGATCTCACCGAGGAGGCGAATGGATTCAGCGTTGAAGTGATCGCGCCGGAGGAAGCCCTCACTGAAGCGGAAGTTGATGCGAAGGTGAAGGAGTTCGGCGAGTACGATCCCACGTTGGACCTCAGCAGCTACATCCCCCCTACCCTCGACCTCTTGGTGGAGCATAGCACCGGTGAACTCACCGTGACGAAGGAAGAGCTGGAGGAGAACAAGAACAAGATCGTCACCACGCTGAACAACTACAACATCGGCATCGAGAAGATCAAGGCCACAATAGGCCCAACGGTGACGTTGTACGAGATCGTTCCACAAGCCGGGGTACGCATCAGCAAGATCAAGAACCTCGAGGACGACATCGCGTTGAGCCTTGCTGCATTGGGAATCCGCATCATCGCTCCAATCCCTGGCAAGGGCACCATCGGCATCGAAGTGCCCAACAGCAAGCCGCAGATCGTGAGCATGCGCGCAGTGATCGCTAGCGAGAAATTCCAGAACAGCACCTACGACCTGCCGATCGTGCTGGGCAAGACGATCAGCAACGAGACCTTCGTGACCGACCTGGCCAAGATGCCCCACCTGCTGATGGCCGGTGCCACGGGCCAAGGAAAATCCGTCGGCCTGAACGCCATTCTCGTCTCGCTCCTATACAAGAAGCATCCGAGCCAGATCAAGTTCGTGTTGGTGGATCCGAAGAAGGTGGAGCTCACGCTTTTCAACAAGATCGAGCGCCACTTCCTGGCCAAGCTGCCGGGCGATGGCGAGGCGATCATCACTGACACGAAGAAGGTAGTGGCCACACTGAACAGCCTGTGCATCGAAATGGACGACCGCTACGAGCTGCTCAAGGAAGCGCAGGTGCGGAATATCAAAGAGTACAACGCCAAGTTCGTTGCTCGTCGCTTGAATCCGGAGAACGGCCACCGTTTCCTTCCCTACATCGTTCTGGTGGTGGACGAGTTCGCCGACCTGATCATGACCGCTGGTCGTGAGGTGGAGACGCCCATCGCCCGCTTGGCTCAATTGGCTCGCGCCATAGGTATCCACTTGATCATTGCGACGCAGCGGCCGAGTGTCAATATCATCACGGGTACCATCAAGGCGAACTTCCCAGCGCGCATCGCCTTCCGCGTCACCAGCAAGATCGACAGCCGCACCATCCTCGACAGCGGCGGAGCGGACCAGCTGATCGGTCGTGGCGACATGCTGCTCAGCACCGGCAACGACCTGATCCGCATCCAATGCGCTTTCGTGGACACTCCGGAGGTGGAGGCGATCACCGAATTCATCGGCAACCAACGCGGCTATCCCGATGCTTTGATCCTGCCCGAAGTGCCCACGGATGAAGCCGAAGGTGGCGCAGTGGACGATGGCGAGCGCGACAGCATGTTCGAGGAAGCCGCCCGCGTGGTGGTACAGACGCAGCAAGGCAGCACCTCCCTTATTCAACGCAAGCTGAAGCTGGGCTACAACCGTGCGGGCCGCATCGTGGACCAGTTGGAGGCCGCAGGCATCCTAGGTCAGTTCGAAGGCTCAAAAGCACGGAAGGTGCTGGTGCCAACAGAGGCAGCTCTGGACGAGATGCTCCACTCGGCGGGGACGACAGCTGGTCCGGGCATGAGAGGGTATTGAGCTCCCCTACTCCATCAATTTATGTCGGAGCAGGGTCACGCCAAGATGGACCTGCGGCACCCAGCGGACCCTGCGGCGCTCAGTTCACACCAATTCCCCGAGATGTAATAACGGCACCACCGGCTCCGAACCGACCATATAAAACCCCGCACTGGAATACGGGTAAAATGCCGGATCATCCACGAGTGACCATTTCCCTCGTATTGGATTGTTGTGGATGTAATCCAGCTTCTGGTGCAAGAACTTCCCACTCCAGCAATCCTTGATATCAGAGGATGGTTCGAACACGCGGTAGTGTTGGCCGCGATCAGCGTCTCCAGTGCGAACACCTTCGGCCATGATCGCCAGAAGTTCCTTATGGTCAGCTCCCACAAGTCGCTTATGGATCTCATACGCCATGAACCGCTTTCCTTCAGCAATTACCTTGTTGACCGATGCTCCTTCGGGAACGAGAGGCAACAGGTGAAGGTGGTTGGGCATGATCACATAGCCCACCAGTCTGTTATCCTCCGCATGCAAACGACGGAACCAGTCATATATCCATTCATACATGGATACCATATCGATCAATGGCAGCCACTTGAAACAGGTGAAGGTGCAGAAAAACACACCTCCGGCTCGGCCTTGGTTCGTGCGAACGGACATGAAGTGAAGGTAGAAGGGAAGTATGGAAGCACAGGCTCCCGAAGACGGTGACCCTGTGTGTACTTGCACCAAGCCTACGGCAGGCTGGCACGCGAGCGCTAGCTCGTCACTGCCACGGTACTTTGACCGAGGCTACTCCCATGTCGCTTCCAATAGCGCTTGCCATAGCCGCATAGTACCTCTTCTCCCACACGTATGCACCGCGTGGCGCGGAGGCACACCCGATCGCTATCATCAAGTATGATCAGAGCATTGTTGCGTAATGCGGTACCTGCACTCCCTTTCGCATCGTTAGCGAACTTGGCGAAGCCCTTCACACCCATCGCGTCCAAGGTGGTCCCGTCGGCCAGTTCCATGAAGTAGCGGTCCAGCCCTTGTGATGCACGACCACTGGCGTCTTTGGCGGACAGTCGCTCACCGTGGAAGATGGCGATCACCTCGTCCTTGTAAAGTGGAATGGCGGTGAAGAGACCTTGCCCGGCGCCCGGCAACCCGGAGAGGGCCGTGTAGAGGTAGTCCTTTTCGGGAAGCGAAATACCGTCCGGATCCATGCAGGTGACCTTGCTTGATCTCACGACAACATCCGTTCCGCTGTGAATGCCGCAGGATCGAACCAGCCGTGGACCATGCCATCAAGATCCGTCTCCTCCTCTGCGTTCGCAAAGCAGAGATGGCCCGTGTGCGCATCGAAGTCGTAATCCTTCGCCCACTCCCTGTGGTGCGCTGCCAACTCGGTGATGGACTCCGCGATATAGCGCACCTCGCTGTCAGGTGAAGTGGGGTGAAGTGATAGGCGGATCCAACCGGGTTTCAACGACAGGTCACCATGATCGATGAGGTCGGTGATACTACGCGATGTTTCCTCCGTGACATGCAAGAGGTAGTGGCCATAGGTACCCGCACAGGAGCATCCGCCGCGCACTTGAATGCCGAAGCGGTCATTCAGCATCCGCACGCCTAGGTTGAAGTGCAGTCCGTCGATATAGAAGGAGACCACGTTGAGCCGCTCGCGAATTCCGTCGGCAAGTATGTGCAAGCCCGGTATGCACTGCAGTGCAGGCCAAGGATCTCCATCTGTTCATGCTCGCGACGCAGTATGTTCTCCACTCCCATCGCTTCTTTCAGGCTGATGGCCATGGCGGCGCGAATTGTTTGCAGGAAGGGAGGAGTTCCACCGTCCTCGCGTGTCTCCACGGAAGCGATATAGCGGTGATGCTGCCACGGGTTGGTCCATTCCACCGTGCCGCCGCCGGGATTGTCCGGCACCTGGTTGTGGTAAAGCGCAGCATCGAAGATAAGCACGCCGGAACTGCCGGGGCCACCGAGGAATTTATGCGGGGAGAAATAGATGGCGTCCAAATGTTGAGCTGCATCTTTTGGGTGCATGTCGATCTGCACGTAAGGTGCAGAGCAGGCGAAGTCCACGAAACACAGCCCGCCTGCGGCATGGATCATTTCCGCGATCCGCGAATATGGTGTGATGATGCCCATGACATTGGAGCACGCGGTGACGGCGGCGATCTTCATCGGCCGATCGGCATATCGTTCCAGCAGCTCAGCGAAATGGGTAAGGTCCACCCGTCCATCGGCATCGGGTCGGATGATCTCCACGTCGCAAATGGTCTCCAGCCAAGTGGTCTGGTTGGAATGGTGTTCCATGTGCGTGACGAAGACGACGGGACGTTCCTGCTCCGGGATCGACAAACGGTCCTTGAACTTCTCGTGGATCCGCAGGCCCAGTATGCGCAGGAGCTTGTTCTGGACGCCGGTCATGCCTGCATTCGCGCAGATGGCGACATCATGCTCGCCTGCGTTCACGTGCTTCTTGATCTTCGCGATGGCCGCGTGGTAAGCCTGGGTCATAGCCTTGCCCGTGAAGCTGGTCTCCGTGTGCGTATTGGCCACCAAGGGATAGACCTCCTCCAGCAATTTCTTCTCGATAGGCCCGTAGATCCGACCGCTGGCGGTCCAATCCGCATAGACCATGCGCGGCCCTGGGCCGGATCCGCGCGCGATATCCCTGTCGATACCGATGATCTGTTCGCGGAAGGTTTGGAAATACGCCTCCAAAATGGATGTAGTGGACATGGGATACAGAATGAAAGAGCGACTGCCTAACTCAGGCCCAAAATACTCTTGGGTGAAGTTCGGTACAAGCGAACTACATATACCATGACAGCCATCGGTTCTCCAACGAGGAATATATCTTACGCCGCATCGCCTCAACGCATTGTTATCCATAAGCAAGAATGAGTATCCACCATGATGTAATGGGGAGGTAAATGCCAAATTGTCCAAGCTACCCTCCCTGCCAAGACCTCGCATGAGTACCCCTGCATGAGTTCTCGCCTCCCGAAGTTCGAGCAACTAGATTCCTTGCGCACCATCGCGGCGACAGCGGTGGTACTTTACCATTTCCTACCCGACTTCCATTTGGGTGCATTACCGGATGGATGGATCGGGGTGGACCTCTTCTTCGTGATCTCCGGCTTCTTGATCACGGCCATTCTGTTACGGCAAAAGGAGGCCGTGCCCAACCGTTTCCTGTTGGTGCGCAACTTCATGGCGAAGCGGGCACTCCGACTGTTTCCTGCCTACTACCTGTTGCTCATCTTTTTCTCCGTCCTGCATTTCGCCTTTCACTTCTGGTCCTGGGATGCCGGGCAAGGGGTTTACTTTTTCACCTACACGAGCAACTGGCTGTTCTTCCAACATGGCTTTGGCAGCAAGCAGTTGAGCCATGTTTGGACCTTAGCGGTGGAGGAGCAGTTCTATCTGATCTGGCCTTGGCTGGTGCTATTCCTTTCGCGCAAGGCACTCTTACCTACCGTGGTGACCATGGTGGTATTAAGCTTTATGTTCAAGACCTTTTCAGGGATCGACCATGTGCGCATGCTCCCCGTTTCGCATTTCGATACTCTTGGAGGTGGGGCGCTCATCGCGATCCTCGGGCACGAGAAAGGGGTCTTCGCCTGGATCGGTCACAAGTGGGCTTTCCTTGTCACATTGAGTCTGGCCGGCTTGGCGCTGAATGAACAGGTCTGGGCAAGGCCGCTGCTACTAAATGCCTCGGTGTGGCTCCTCTCGATCACACTCGTCATCGGTTGCCTTCGGGGCAATGGCGGTGCGTGGGGCGCCTTGCTGGATCGCCGCTGGATGATCCACGTCGGGCGGATCAGCTATGGGATCTACCTCTATCATAAACCGATCCCCATATTCTTCAAGGCGATCCAAGGCCATACCGCCATCGAAGTCGACCCCATCGTACAACTCGCCTTGGCACTCGTTCTCACCTTCGTGGTCGCCGAGCTATCCTATCGCTGGATCGAGCGGCCCTTCCTGCGTTTGAAAGAACACTTCGATCTATAGGTCCGTAGTTTTCGGCCATGGACATGTACGGCGAAAAAAGTCGTAGCCTTCCCCAGAAGGCCGTGATCATCGGCTTCGAGGTGGTCTTCATCATCCTCTCCTATTGGCTGCTCTTCCAAGGTGGCGGGGACTGGGCGCAGCAGCATCTCGGCATCACGAATGCAGTGCACGGCGGGCCGCGCCGCACGGTGCTTCTGCTCTTCAGCATCATCGCTTTCCTGCGATTGGGCTTCATGATGCTCTTCCTGCTGAAACGGAAGATCCCTTGGGTGGAGAGCCTCGACATCCCCTTCGCTTTCGCGCTTTACTACCTCGGCTTCCCGCTGCTGGCGCTATCCACGGACCTTCCGCTGGACGGGATCGACGTGCTCGGGATCGTGCTCTTCCTCCTCGGCTCCGGCATCAACACCACGGCGGAAGTGCTACGCGACCGCTGGAAAAAAGATCCCGCCAACAAAGGGAAGATCTATACCGGCGGCCTCTTTGCGTATGCCCGCCACATCAACTACTTCGGAGACCTGCTGTGGGTGAGCGGCTATGCGGTGCTCACGTGGAATTGGTATGCGGCGTTGATCCCCGTCTTCCTCTTCTGCTTCTTCGCCTTCTACAACATCCCCAAACTGGAGGCCTATCTGCGCGGCAGATACCCCGGTTTCACGGAATACGCCAAGCGCACAAAGCGTTTCATCCCGTTCATCTACTGACGCTGGCGTGAAGTGCCTTCCAATGATCGAAGGGATCCACCCGAGGAGTTCCAAACGATACCGGACTTTTACCGCAGGAACCAGGACATGATCGAACCCATCGCCACCGACGCATCAACCAACGATGCCACGGACAAAGGCCCGCCGCTGCACGTAGGTCCGAACGCCCGAAAGGCCGTCTTCATCATCGCCATGCTGCTCTGCCTCAGCCCGGCCATGAGTCCGCCGCTGGCGCTATTGCTGGGCCTGGTGCTGTCGATCACCATCGGCGATCCCTTCGCGGAATTCAATCACAAGGCGACGGGCTGGCTGCTGAAGGCATCCGTGGTAGGCCTCGGCTTCGGCATGAACTTGCAGCACGCCATCGCCGCCGGGAAGGACGGTCTGGTGTTCACGATTTTCTCCATTACGATCACACTCGCCGCTGGTTGGTTCATCGCCAAGCGGCTGAAGGTGGACGGCATCTCCGCCTTCCTCATCTCCAGCGGTACCGCCATCTGCGGCGGCAGCGCCATCGCCGCCGTATCGCCCATCGTGCAGGCGGACCGCAAGCAGATGTCCGTAGCACTCGGCACCGTCTTCATCCTGAATTCCGTGGCCTTGCTGGTCTTCCCGCTGCTGGGTCACCTGCTGAACATGAGCCAGCACGAGTTCGGCATGTGGTGCGCCATCGCCATCCACGATACCAGCTCGGTCGTTGGCGCGGGTGCGGCTTATGGCAACGAAGCACTACAGGTGGCCACCACCGTGAAACTCGAGCGTGCGCTGTGGATCATTCCGCTGTCGTTGATCACCGCGCTGGTGATGAAGGGCGGCGGCAAGGTGAAGATCCCTTGGTTCATCGGTCTCTTCATCGCTGCGATGGTCATCAGCAGCTACTTTCCACAATTCGGAGAGCTCTACGGCTGGCTTGAGCTGGCAGCAAAACGCGGCCTCACGCTCACACTCTTCTTGATCGGCGCCAGCCTGACCTTGGCCACCATGCGCGCCGTAGGCGTGAAGCCGATGGTGCTGGGGATCATCCTGTGGATCTTGATCAGCGTGCTGTCGTTGGTGGCGATCCTGTGGGTGGGCTAAGTGGACTCAAGACTCCCGACTAAAGGACTCACGACTCAAGCCTCCCGTGCCCTCTGTGCCTCCGTGCCTCTGTGGTGTAAACACTCACGACTCATCAGCACCGATCCTTTCCCTCCGTTACTTGTTCCCTCCAAAACAAACGCATGTCCTCCTCTCCTATTCAGACAGATGTCGTCCTTATCGGCTGCGGCATAATGAGCGCCACGCTTGGCGTGATGTTGAAAGGGCTCGACCCGAAGTTGAAAATCCACCTCATCGAGCGCTTGGATATGATAGCCGGTGAAAGCTCCGATGCTTGGAACAACGCAGGTACAGGTCACGCGGCGTTGTGTGAATTGAATTACACCCCGGAGAAGCCAGACGGCAGCATAGACATCTCCAAGGCGCTGAAGGTGGACGAGGAGTTCGAACTGAGCAAGCAGTTCTGGGCGTGGTTGGCCCGACAGAAGCGCATCGATCCGTCGCGCTTCATCCACAGCTTGCCACACATGAGCTTCGTGGAAGGAAAGGAGAACCAGGAGTTCCTGCGGAAGCGACACGCGGCCATGAACGCACACCCGCTGTTCCACGGCATGGAGTTCACGACCGACCGAAAGCAGATCGGTGAGTGGGCGCCCCTGCTGATGAAGGATCGCCGAGACACGGATGACTATGCTGCCACGCGCTCCATGCTCGGCACGGACGTGAACTTCGGTGCGCTCACGCGTATGCTCTGCGCCGATCTCGATGCACAACCCGACACGGACTTCCACATGGGCTGTGAAGTGCGTGACATCGACCGCATGGACGATGGCCGATGGAGTGTGAAGGTGAAGGACATCAAGAGCGGCGACCGTTCCGAATACCAAGCACGCTTCGTCTTCATCGGCGCGGGAGGCGGCGCGTTACCCTTGCTTGAGAAAAGCAACATCCCGGAAGCTGCAGGCTACGGCGGTTTCCCCGTGAGCGGCCAATGGTTGCGCTGCCTCAACCCGGAGATCATCAAGCAGCACCACGCCAAGGTTTACGGTAAGGCCAAGAGCGGAAGCCCGCCCATGTCCGTGCCGCACTTGGACACACGCACAATTGGCGATGATCAAGCACTGCTCTTCGGTCCCTTTGCCGGCTTCAGCACCAAATTCCTCAAGCATGGCTCTTGGATGGACCTTCCCTCGTCGCTGGAATGGGACAACATCTTGCCGATGGTGGAAGCCGGCTGGAAGAACATGGACCTCACCAAATACCTCACCGATCAAGTGCGCCTCACACCGGAGGAACGCTTGGAGGAGTTGAAGGAATTCATGCCAACTGCGGTACTGAAGGACTGGGAACTGGCCATCGCGGGTCAACGCGTGCAGGTGATCAAGAAGGACCCGAAGGAAGGCGGTAACCTGGAGTTCGGGACCGAACTGGTTTCCTCTGCGGACGGCAGCTTGGCCTCGCTGCTAGGCGCTTCGCCGGGGGCCAGCACGGCCGTGTCCATCATGCTGAAACTGGTAGTGAAGTGCTTCCCGGAGCGCGCGGATGAATGGCAAGAAAGCTTGAAGCGGATGGTGCCGTCACATGGGCGGACGCTAGCGTATGATGCGGCGCTGATCAAAGAGGTGCGAACGAAGAGCCACACTGCGTTGGGGTTGTTGATCCCAGGATGATGATTGATGGCACGCCCAGCGGCGGCCAACGTTTTTTGCCCACGGATCCACACGGATGAACGCGGATAAAAACTTCCTGCTTAAGATCGCATCCCTTAAAAACCGCACACGATGGCCCGCATGATCGTGATCTACGCACCGCCCGATGATCCCACCGCATTTGACACACACTACTTCAACGTCCACATCCCGCTGGCGAAAAAACTGCCGGGCATGCGCAAGTATGAGGTGAGCAAAGGGCCGGTGGTGGCCATGGCCGGTTCCAAGGAAACGTACTTGATCGGCACACTTCATTTCGACAGCCTCGATGCAATCAAAACCGCCTTCGCCTCTGAGTTGGGCAAGCAATGCGCTGCCGACAGACGGATCCTGCAGCCCGACGACGACAAGGTGCAGATGTTCCTGATCGATGATCGTGAGGTATGACCGCTTACTCCTAGTGGTCAAGCCGCAGATCACATCAAACCTTAGCGCAACGGCACTTCTCAGCACGTGCGAAGTCGAGATGCGGAACACGACGACACTGCGTTGAATGAATTAAGATCCCCACTGAATAGTTTCCAGTTCTCGGTTGACCGGCAGCGCATTCCGGAGCTCCCCTAGCGCACCTTTGCCATCTCCCATCATGAACAACTACGAACGCTTGATCCAGTTGGCGGAAGACAGCTTCGCCGCCCATGAAGACCCCGATCAGCTGTTCGTTACTGGAGAAGTGTTGGCACGGTTGCGTCGTCTGCACCCCGCAACCGTGAGCGAACGTGCGGTTGTCAATGGTCCTGTGGCCTGGATCCTATTGCTCCCCACCACCCTGACCTTAATGGAGCAATTCCTCACTGGCACGATCACGGAAAAGGAGCTCTACGAGCGCACTCCGGACAAAGGGCCGTATGGCGCGGTATACCTGTGCAGCGCCCTAGTGCTCGAGGAATACCGAGGACGCGGCATTGCCACGGAACTCACGGTGGAAGCCCTGAAAAACATCCGTCAGGACCATCCTGTGCAGGTGCTCTTCAATTGGCCCTTCAGCCCGGAAGGCGCGTCCGTGGCCAAGACCGTGGCCGAGCGCACTGGACTGCCTATGCGCGTGCGCTAAACAAGACTCGGAGCGAGAGCTTGGCTCCTTCCGCACCTTTGCCTGCCCAATGACCAAAAAAGAGAAAGCAGCCTTTGTCAGCAAGACCTTGACGAAGCTCTATCCGCATCCCGCGATCCCGCTGGAACATCGCGATCCGTACACACTCCTAGTCGCGGTGGTGCTCAGCGCGCAATGCACGGACAAGAAGGTCAATGAAATTACACCGCTGCTCTTCGCCAAAGCCGATACACCACAGCGCATGGCGAAGTTGGAGGTGGAGGAGATCCGCGAGATCATCAAGCCGTGCGGACTTTCGCCGGCGAAGAGTAAGGCTTTGAAGGGTCTCTCCGAGATCATCATGGAGCAGCACCACGGCCAAGTGCCGGACAGCTTCGAGGAGCTGGAAGCCTTGCCCGGCGTGGGGCACAAGACGGCCAGCGTAGTGATGTCGCAGGCCTTTGGCGTACCGGCGTTTCCCGTGGATACGCACATCCACCGCCTCGCTTGGCGCTGGGGATTGAGCACCGGCAAGAATGTGGAACGCACCGAGGCGGACCTGAAGCGCTTGTTCCCGGAAGACACCTGGAATGTGCTGCACCTGCAGATCATCTATTTCGGAAGGGAATACTGCCCGGCGCAGCAGCACGATCCGCGCATCTGCCCCATCTGCAAGGAGATCGGGAGGAAGGCGCTCTTCCAATAGTCGTCGTCGTTCCGGCAGAACGGCGGCTCGTACCTTTGCGGCCCAATTCAAATCACATTTCCTATGGCCCGTGAAGTTGTCATCGTTTCCGCAGTGCGCACTCCTATTGGCTCCTTCGGGGGCAGCCTCTCCACCGTGCCCGCCACCGAGTTGGGCGCCACCGCCATCAAGGCGGCCATGGAAAAAGCAGGCGTGAAGCCGGAGGATGTTAACGACGTGATCATGGGCTGCGTGCTCTCCGCCAACCTCGGCCAGGCACCGGCCCGCCAAGCTTCCAAGTTCGCTGGACTTCCGGACAACACGTCCGCAACGACCGTGAACAAGGTCTGCGCAAGCGGAATGAAGGCCATCATGATCGCCACGCAAGAGATCCTCCTCGGCGACGCTGAAGTGGTGGTAGCCGGTGGCATGGAGAGCATGAGCCGCACGCCCTACTACGTGGAAAACGCGCGCTACGGCTACCGCTTCGGTGATGGCAAGTTGATCGACGGCATCAGCAAGGACGGCCTGATGAACGTCTACGACCAGAAGGCGATGGGCGTGTGCGCCGATCTCTGCGCCACCGACAATAACATCAACCGCGAGGAGCAGGACGCCTTCGCCATCGAGAGCTACACCCGCAGTGCCAAGGCTTGGAAGGAAGGCAAGTTCAAAGACGAAGTGATACCAGTGACGGTAAAAGGCCGCAAGGGAGAAACAGTCGTGAGCGAGGATGAGGAGTACACCAACGTGAACTTCGAGAAGTTGAAGACACTGAAGCCTGTCTTCACCAAGGATGGCACCGTCACCGCCGGGAATGCCAGCACCATCAACGACGGCGCTGCTGCACTGGTATTGATGAGCGCCGAGAAAGCAAAGGCCCTTGGGCTGAAACCGCTCGCGAAGGTGATCGGCTACGCGGATGCCGAGCAGGCACCGGAGCTGTTCACCACCACGCCCAGCAAGGCCGTACCTCTAGCGGTGAAGAAGGCCGGACTGAAGATGTCCGACATCGATCTGGTGGAACTCAACGAGGCATTCTCCGTGGTGGGCATCGCGAACACGAAGCTGATGGGGCTCGATCCCGCCAAGGTGAACATCCACGGCGGCGCAGTGTCTCTCGGACATCCGTTGGGCTGCAGTGGAGCGCGCATCATCGTCACCTTGCTGCATGCGCTGAAGCAGAACGGCAAGAAGTACGGTGCCGCAGGTATTTGCAACGGTGGCGGCGGCGCCAGCGCGATGGTGATCGAGATGCTTTGATCCGGCGTGATCCGCTGAGGATCGGATCCGATGGTCATCGGATGGCTTTCTCCGAGGTTTCATCCACAGATGACACCGATTACACAGATGAATGCCTTTCTCCGACGGCTTTCGTCGGAGCGCTTCTTGGCCTTT